>CAZEIY010000237.1:0-6666 GCA_964512375.1 uncultured Rickettsiales bacterium
GGCGAAGGCCGTCGTCATCGGGGCGCGAGGACTGGGTGAGTGTTCCCCCAAAACGGAAACGACCCTCGACACGAACCGGCCCTACCCTCCTACCGAAACTCAACAGGCCGCCAAGTCCTATCGGTGCGACGCCAATACCATCTCCTGGGGCATTCCCGGCCCCTAGATCGAATGCGAAGGCCATTTCCCACGGGCCGGGCACGGCTCGCGCGGGAGCCGCTCCTGTGAGACCAAACGCTGTGGGCCGATAAGGCACCAGGTCCTTCCCAAGGTCGACTTCAGTCAGCGCAGCAGCCTTCACCTCGAAGCTGAAGTCACCACTGCTGTACCGACCAGCCGGGAGCCATATCTCCTCGCGTTCAATCCCTTGTACGGCAGCAAAGTCCAGAAACTTCTTCAAGTACTTCTTGAGCTGTGGGTCTATAAGCATGCCCTCATAGCTCAATTGAATTGGGTGGCTGGGTAGCCTGCGGTCTCCCGGAACGTAGATTCGTACGGTCCCAAAAACGTCACGAAGTCGCTGTCCTTCCCGCTCCGCCTGCTCAGAAAGACGAGGCTCGAGTTCAGCTGTTCTTCCCCACGCGTCGATGGCAATGCCGATGAGTCCAGCCTTCTCTGCAACCGTAGCGAGTCGCTGCCAACATCCAGCCTCACGTAGTCCCCTGGCAGTATCACAAGCCACCATGAATGCCTGGGCGGACTCTCGATACTGCCCGTGTTCGAATAGCAGTTTCCCCTTGCTGACCAGGAACTCGTAGCTCTTGCTGGGGTCTTCGGCGGACTCAGTGCCGCGGACTCGCGCCCTATTCTGCTGTTCCTGAGCCTGAATGCCCGCTGGAGCCGAAAAGATGACGAGAGACAGGAGCGAAGCGAGCACGGCCTGAAGACGCGTCTCGGCGGCGGCTTGTGTCACTACTTGCCAGCCTCACTGGAGTCCGATCGGGCCTTGTCTCTGTCTACCTTCCGCTTGCGCGCCGCGTTCACCATCTCCTTGGGGAACTTGAGGCCGGCCAGCTTTACCTCGTCAGTGAAGGATGGCAGGAGCCCAGTGGGCTCCAGATCGCCGAGGATGGCACCGCCCTCGCCCACCCCTTTGGCCTTGAAGACAAAGAGATCGCGCAAGCGGTACCGATCATCATCGCCAAGAGGTAGCACCTCGCTGATCTGAACGACCTTTCGTGAACCGTCGCTGAGTCGAGAGACCTGCACGATGACGTCCAGCGCCAGAGCAATCTGTGTACGAAGCGCATACAGGGGCAACTCGACGTCGCCCATCAGCGCCAGAGTCTCGAGCCTCGCCATCGTCTCGACAGAAGTGCTCGCGTGCGTGGTCGACATAGAACCCTTGTGGCCAGAAACCATCGCTTGAATCATATCGAGGGCCTCGCCCCCCCGGACCTCGCCGATAATCACCCGGTCCGGACGCATTCGCATAGCGGATCGAAACAAGCCCCGAATATTGACCTCGCCTCTGCCCTGACGGTCTGCAGCCCTCGTCTCATATTGAAGCAGGTGTGGCTGCTGCAGTTGCAGTTCGGTGCTCTCTTCCAGAACGATGATTCGCTGCTCACTGGGAATCATCGATGAGAGCACGTTGAGCAGAGACGTCTTGCCGGAGCCGGTACCCCCCGCGACGATCAAGTTTCTCTCGGTCTTCACACACAGATTCAAGAAATCAGCAGCAGTCTGAGTGATGGTTCCAAAACCAAGAAGCCGCTCGACAGTGAGCGCCTCCTTGAAGAACTTTCGAATCGCAATGCAGATGCCCTTGCGCGACACAGGAGGCAGGGTCATATGTACGCGGGAACCACCGGGCAGACGCGCATCGATGAGTGGGTTCTCGTCGTTCAGGACTGTGCCCACGTACTGAGCGATGTTCTTGGCCAGAGCAAAGACGTGGTCCTCGTGCTCGAACTGGGCATTGGTCCGGTACAGCTTGCCTGCTCGCTCGACGTAAATCTCACTCGCTCCGTTGATTAGCACCTCCGAGACGCTCGGATCGTCGAGAAACTCCTTCACAGGGTCAAGGTAGATGCCCAGGGTCTGAGCAAAGACGGTTTCGAGAGTTACAGCCATCTTGTCAGCCTAGAGCGGCCCCCTCTGACGGGGCATGCTCCGCAAATGCTTCTTGACCTTCGACTTGTTCTTCTTGGCCCACTTGTGTCTCGGATCTTCAGGTTCGGGGATGATCCGCATCAACAGATTGAGTTCCTGATCGGCGCGCCGCCAATCACCGCTACTGTAGTACCCCAGGAAGCTCACCTTGATCTTCTTGAACTCCTTGTCGAGTTGCTCCTGGGCACGCTCGATCTTTTGCGGAATATCTCGAGCGAAGGGCGGCCAGAGAGACGAATTGAGTAATGCCAACTCTGCTTCGGCGGCCTCGTAGTAGCGAAGTGACTCCCATAGATTCTCGTCACCAATCGCAGCCTCACGAAAGTAGACCTGCCCTCGTTGATAGTCCTCATGGGCCTGGCGGAGGACCTCCTCGTTACTACGATCGCCGCGTACCACTCCGGCCTTGCCCCCCTCCGCCTCCAATCCTGGCGTCGGCACCTTAGAGGTAGTGCCAGTACTGACGGTCCCATTGCTGGCAGATCTGTTCGACAACACCCTAGAGCCCGCCGCCGCAGCGATGACCAACAGCACCATGACCACACCGCCGACAATGGCCAGATTCCGCATCAATTGAGTGTTGCCAACCCGGGCAGAACGAGCCTTGTGCCGCCCGCCAGGAGAGCCTCGCTGAGCCCCTCCTCTCTGCATCGAAGCGGCACCAGGGGGCATGCCGGGCATTCCTGCAGGCCTGGCAGCGTACTGCCCCCCCTGCGCCTGTCCGGGATGACCCTGCTGTTCGCTGGGAGGATGACCCGGCGCGAAGCCGACAGGCTGACCTGACACCCCCGGATAGCTATGAGGAGCCTGCGGTGCCGCCTGATGCGGTACTCCTGGATAGGGAGACGGCGCCTGGCCGGGCCCACCATACTGCGGTCCAGGAGGCGCCTGCTGACTACTGAACGGCACCTGACCCGGCACGGGGGCAGTGCGACCGGTCGATGCAAAACCATGAGCAGGTCCTGCTGGCGGCTGATAGGGCGCCTGGCCCGGAGGAAAGGGCTGGTGTCCGGGCGGATGGGTGTCCTGAGCGCCCGAGGGAGGGATGTGGGGAGACCGTGGCACAACGTGCGTCGCGCCGTCACCACCACCCCCGCTCGGGGGTACAGCGACCGGTTGTGGGGGTGGGGGTGCTGCGGCGGCGACCAGAGTTGGTATCCGAACCCTCAGGGCAATATCGCAAAATGTGACCAGGTCGCCATCCTGAACATAGGCTCTATCAATGGGCCGATCGTTGAGATAGGTGTGATTCACCGAACCCAGATTCTCCAAGACCAGCTGGTCTCCCTGCCAGGTCAGTTCGCACTGCTTTCGTGACACGTGGGGGCTGGGGATCTGGAGTTGGCACTGCGAACTACGGCCCATGCCAATTGCCTCGCAATCGAACTCGAAGGACTCGCCGACCTTAGGGCCTGCGAGGATTTCAATCTGTAGCCGTCCTGCCATGTCCTATTGATTCTAAAATAGTTCGCCCCGCGCAGCGCGGATGATAATTGCACCGAAGAGAGTCAGCATGATGGCAGCGACGATGAATAGCAGCGGCATAATCATCTTTACCGGAGCCTCACCTGCCAATTTCTCGGCTCGCTGAGAGCGTTTCATGCGAATTGCTTTGGCTTGTACCTTGAGGATATTCGTCAGGGGAGTGCCCATCTGCTCGGCCTGCACAACGGATGACACCAGCCCGTTAATGTAGTCCGAAGGCACTCGCGCTTTGAGGCTGAGAAGAGCCTCCCTGCGGGTAGAGCCCATCCTCACTTCCTGGAGCACGTACCGCATCTCCTCAATCAGGGGGCTATGAGTAGAGTCCTTAGCAACAATCTTCTCGATGCTGGAGTTGAAGTCGAGACCAGCGCCCACCGAGAGTGCCAGGACATCAAGCATGTAGGGTAGATCGCGGTTAATCGTGGTCAGCCGACCCATGACTCGCTCTTCGAGATACATCACAGGGAAGTAGCATCCAAACATGCCTGCCATAAAGCAGAGCGGCACACGCGGCTCACCGGTCACTGAGTTGAAGAAGAAGAAGCCAAGGGAGAAAAAACTGAGCGCAGAGACCACACAGAACGCCAGATATTCGTCCGCAGTGAAGCCGCCCAGGTGTCCCGCTCGTCCAAGGCGGCTACCCAACATCGCCCTCACTCCGGGAATCGGCAACTTCTCGAACCAGTAGGCGAAGATCATCAAGATCTTGTTCAACACCCGATAGATGGGGGAATTGGTCATCAACTGGGTGCGCTTGTTCAGCAGATAGCCGCGTTCTGGCACCGGGCCCTTGTAGCTCTCGTCCGGAATGAATCCGAGCCCAAATAGAACAGCAGCAGCAACCCCCAGCAAGGAAGCGACGATCACCACAATGGTGCTTGAAGCCATCAGACGTCCACCGTCACGATCTTCCGAATCAGAAAAAGGCCAACGATCATGAAGATCGCGATGAAGAACAAGATGATCCACCCGTATGGATCTTCCCAGAGAGGGGAGATCATCGTTGGGTCTACCTGATAGATAGCGCCCGCGATGAAGATTGGCAGGCCCCCGAGGACTACTGCCTGCATCTTCCCTTGCGCTGTCATGGTCGCAATCTTAGCCTCTAGACGAGTGATCTCCCGAATGGCATGGGCGGTGTCTTCAAACACCTCGGGGAGGTTCCCTCCCGTACCGCGTGCCACCTGGATCGAGGTGACCACCAGGTCCAGGTTCTTAGACTGGACTCGCTCGCTCATTTCGTTCAGCGCTTCATCCAACGTGAGGCCGAGCTTGTGTCCTTTGAGCAGAAGCCCAAACTCTTGATTCACGGGAGGGTCCGTGTTCTCTACGAGGACAGCGATGGACTGCGGAAGGGTGAGCCCCGCGCGGAGCGAGTTCCCCATGGACACCAATGCGTCGGGCAGCATCTCCTCCATTGCCGCGCGCCGTAGACGTTGATTACGAGTCAGGAACCACCACGGCACCAGGTACAGGAGGCTGACGCCCAGCAGTGCATTCACAATCCCAACCGAGGACGTCAGGAACAGAAACGTGAAGGCCAGGACACCCATGTGCATATAGAAGAAGCGCTTCGGGTCCTGACGAGAGAACATCTTGTCGAGGCGGACGTTCAGCTTCTCCAGATAGAGCCGTTCAAATCGCTTGAATGTCTTGATGACCTCCGGACCATTCAGCCATGCCACCAGGTATACGACGGCGGCGAATGCCAGAGTGAACAGCGCCAGGACGATGCTCCCCGAATTCATAGGAAGTTCCCATCACGGACAATGCCTGCGTTGATCAAATCCGGCACAAAGCTCGGGATGTACCCGGTCAGGAGCACCTCGCCCTGAATCTTGCCGCGACTATCCACGCCTCGCTGCTGGAAACAGAAGATGTCCTCAAGGTGAATCCGACCGTCATCTTGCATTCCCACGACTTCCGTGACGTTTATTATCCGCCGGGTGCCATCAGAGAAACGGGTCTGCTGCACGATGACATCGACCGCTGCGCAGATCTGATCACGAATGGCACGAATAGGGAGGTCCATTCCAGACATCAAGACCATGGTCTCGAGTCGAGAGATCATGTCGGTGGGAGAGTTGGCGTGACCAGTCGTGAGGCTGCCATCGTGGCCTGTGTTCATGGCCTGAAGCATGTCCAGAGCTTCGCCGCCGCGGCACTCTCCTACAACAATACGGTCAGGCCTCATTCGCAGGGAGTTCTTGACCAGTTCGCGAATCGAGTAGGCCCCCTTCCCTTCCAGGTTTGCGGGCTTGGTCTCTAGAGAGACGACGTGATCCTGCGGCAGGCGCAGCTCAGCGGCATCCTCAATCGTGACGATACGCTCATCGCTGGGAATGAAGGCCGACAAGCAATTCAGCAGGGTCGTTTTTCCCGAGCCCGTGCCACCGCTAATGATGATGTTCTTACGACCGAGGACACACTTCTCCAGGAAGCTAGCGATCTGTTCTGAGACAGAGCCCCAGTCCACCAGGTCACTCATGGTCAGCGATTTCTTTGCGAACTTACGAATGGTGATGCATGGCCCCTTGATAGCAAGGGGCGGGATGATCGCGTTGACTCGAGAGCCATCCTTGAGACGCGCGTCCACTAACGGGCAGCTCTCGTCAATACGCCTGCCTAGCGGGGTAATAATTCGTTCGATGATGGCGAGGACTGTGTCGTCGCTTGTGAACGTGCAGCCCGTGAACTCGATACGACCGTCGCGTTCGACATAGATCTGGTCTTTGCGCACCACCATGATCTCAGTGATGGTGTCGTCATCGAGTAGATCCTCAAGGGGACCGAGCCCCAACGCCTCGTCGAGAACCTCCTTGATGAAGAGATCACGATCGATCTCCGGATCGATGTCACTCTCGAGCTCGCTGATGATGTCAATCAGGAGGTCGCGCGCACGATTCCGCAGATCGCCCTCTTCTACCTGATTCAAGTCGAGATTCTTGAGGTCCATGTACTGCAGGAGCCGTCGATGAACCCTGCGTTTAAGATCTACCGGGGCAGCCCCACTGCGAACTGCTGGTTTTACCTGCAGAATGTCGACCGCGGGCTGACCACCGACGG
>CAZEIY010000238.1:0-6650 GCA_964512375.1 uncultured Rickettsiales bacterium
CCTAGTCTGCTTGATGTGTTGCGTGAGTCGGGGGTGGTGGACGCTGGTGGGCAGGAAGAAGGTCCCTGATGTCATCGGCCAGTGGGCCAGGGATGTAGATCGGAAGACAGCCAAGGAGATGCGTAAGCGTGGCGAAGATCCCGACGGTTGGCCGCTGCGCCTTGCTCGACGAAAGGACGATTCTGAGCGCGCTTATAAGCTGCGGGTCAGCGTCCAGGACCTGGGCAACTGGTTCCATCGATTGAAGAGCTCGATAGAGCCCCGGGTAGGCCTGTCGAAGCCGCAGTGGACCGTCCGTTATGAAGCGGAGTGCGCCGCATTGGACCTGGGAGAACTCTTCGGCGGCGGCAAGGTGGTCCTCGAGGAGGGTGCGGGCAAGGTCTCTGCGTTGCCTTCTGGACCGGGGTCTAAGAAGAAGACGAAGGTCACCATCCAGCCCGAGCAGAGTTCGGGTGGCCGGCGTGATGGTGCGATGTCCCGGGAGAGCAGCGTCGACCTGCGCATGAAGAAGGTCGTCCTGGGGACGCCGGCCGCAGGCAAACCCCACCTGTTGACGCGTGCGGGTCGGACTGTGCCAGTGAAGGCCAGCTATGTCACTAAGGGGGCGGGTACAGGGCACAAGGTGCGGGTCGTAGCGCAGGTCTACGATCCGTCCGGTGCTGTCATGAAGGACTTCAAGGCGCGGAGTGGCTCAGTCACCCTCAAAGAGGGAGACGGCGCAGTTACGACCTACCTGAAGGTGCCCAAGCGGCTGTACGGGAAGTCGGGCAGCTACAAGGTGCGTACCCATCTCGAACTGGACGGAGCTGCCCTCGGTGGCGCGCGAGAGGAGTTCTTGTACCTGGGTTCCGCACTGACGATGGGCCGCATGGAACTGGACCCCTCGGTAGTTGTGCCTGGTGAGGAGGTCCTACTCCTTCTCGATCTATCACTGGCGGGCTGGGAAGTCGGCAAGTCGATCCCGCTGCAGGTCGATCTGAGCTATCGGATTGGTGGCTCGACAACGAACGACAGCTTCAAGATATCTCGTAGCGTTGGCAGCCATCAACTCGAAGTCGATCTACGAGTGCCCGAGGACCTGGCAGAAGGTGATGGAAGCTACAAGGTGGTCCTCTCGTCTGCTTCCGGCCAGAAGGCCAGCGCTAGCGGGAAGCTCCGTGTCTTTCCTCGTGAGCTGGTTACCGCGAATGTGGGCAGGCAGCGTCGAGGCCTCAGCCTTCGGGTAGAAGACGATGATTCAGAGCTGCTGGCGGCAGCGCAGGCTGGCAAGAAGGCCCAGGCGGGTTCGAGGCGCGAGGTGGTGCGAGCAGAGCGTGAAGGCGAGGGGGACGGGGACCTCTTCGGTGACGAGTCTCCTGACCAGGGGACGGCTGCCGCTCAGCGATCCGAGCCATCCAGCACTGCAGATGACGAGGACATGGTGCTGGTCGATGAGGATGAGGACCTTGATCTCGACTTTGACGAGAGCCCTGAGCCGGAGGCTGATAGTGAGGACCGCGAATCCGACGAAGAGGATGTGTCTCTGGATTTTGACGAGGAGGACACTCGAGAGGAGCGCCCCTCGGGACGGAAGAGTCGCTCTTCGAAGAGCGAGGATGAAGAGCCTCGGCGCTCGAAGCGTCAGAAGAGAAAGAGCTGGGCTGCAGGCGACGGTGAGGACGAGGACGAGGAGCCTGCCCGACTGAGCGAGGCCCAGCGTCGCCGTCAGTCAATCAGAAGCAAGCAGGCGCCAGACCGCGTCGATCGGGACGGGGATGAGGATGCCGCTGCTCGTCAAGATGGAGAGCGCCGTCGAAAAGCCGAAGAGGACCGTCGCGAGGCTGAGCAGCGCGAGGAGGAAGCTCATCGTGACCGCGACCGCCGCCGGAGAGCCGAGAAGGAAGAGAAAGAGAAGGAGCGACGGAGCCGGAAGCTGGCGCAGGACGAGGAGCGGAGAAGAGCGGACGAGCAGGCGCGCAAGGCGCGTAGAACGGACTCGACCATGTCATCCGGCGGAGGCTCCTGGAACTCAAATCGCCGGCGTCCTTCAGCTTCCCGTGCCTCTTCCGAGCGTCGTGGTGGCGGTCGTCCGCGCACAACGTCTTCGCCCAGGAACGACGATGAAGACGACTCGGAGGAGTATTCCCTGGGTGAAGACGAGGAAGATGGGTCCGCCTCTGGGGTGGAGGAAGACGAGGAGTTCATCGTTATCGAGGAGGATGATTCTTTCGATCTCGATGAGGAGGAAGATTCTCTTGATCTCGATCGTGAGGATGCGGGCCGTCGTCCCGCACGCAGCGGTCAGTCGGGCTCGGAGGAATCGAGAGGAAGACGCGCTGCCTCTCCCAATAGAGCGGATGATGGCGGTGACTCGTATTGGCTCAGCGGAAGCCGTGAAGATCCCGACGCCGTCGAGGGCGGCGATGTCGATCGGGACTCGAGCGTGGAGGGACGCTCGTCCACTGGTCTCCCTGCCGGGGTGTACTCCGAGGATGAGGAGGCCAATGCCGTCAGCCGAGCGCTGCGGCGCGGTATGGGAGTGGCCTGGGTGTACGGCGGTAGTGAGGTCGCACTGAAGCGGTGGCACAGTTTTTATGAAGGTGTGCTCGAGGATGGCGGTACCCCCTGGATCTGGATTTTCTCCGAGGGTGCTGGTGGCGGGGAGATTCGCTTCAAGCGCTTCTCGGCAGAGCGGGAGTCCTGGAAGACTGTGTACAAGGTGCCCGCATCAAAGTCCGGTCGTGCCGGCATGCGGGAGGTTCGGGTCGAGGTGATTTCCGTGCTCGAAGGCTACATCCCCAAGTTGGACCGAAAGGTGGAGTTCGGTCGTTTCTGACAGGGTGCGGCTGTCGCTGGGGTCAGTCTCGGTGTCGAAAGATCAACGATATCAGCAGAGTGCCGAGTACGGGAAGGCTGAGCACGTAGCCGATCACGGCGGGGGCCGAGTAGCCCATGAGCTCCGGGCCCGGTGCATCCAGGGCGAGGCTGGAGCCGATGAACAGGCCGCAGAACACGAGGGCAATGCTGAGGTGGCGGGTGCCCTGCCACTGGAGCCTTCGGTCTTCTGTCGAGTTCTCTACTACAGCGCGCAGCCGCAATCGCCCATCCTGGAGGTCTGAGATCAACTGGCCGCTGACCAGCGGTAGCCGTCGAGCCGTGTATCGGAAGGCAGTCAGCAGATGGAAGAGTTCTTCCTTGAGACGGCCTGCGCTGTACTGCTGGCGCACCATCCGAGTGACATAGGGCTGCATCTCTTCGAGGGGGTCGATCTCGGGGATCAGCATCTTGGCGAGCCCCTCGGTGGTGAGGAGCGCTTTGAAGAACATGGTGTACTCGGGCGAAGCTCGCACCTTGTGGCGATGCGCGCGTCGCAGAAGGTCGCTTACAAAGTCAGAGATCTGCACATCAGCCATCGGCTTGCCTGCGATCTGTGTCTCCATTAACTCCTGCACGTCAGTCTCCCACGCCTGGTAGTTGACGTGCTGTGGCTTGATCGCGAGCTCCCAGTAGATGCGGGCGATCGTGCGGTAGTCACGACGCTGAAGAGCGAAGAAGATGTCGATAAGGTTCTCGCGCATCTCCGTGGTCAGCCGTCCGGTCATGCCGAAGTCGAGGAGAGCCAGATGCTCGTCCTTGAGAACGAAGACGTTGCCGGGGTGCATGTCGCCATGGAAGAAGCCGTCGTCTAGGAGCATCTTGAAGGCCGAACGGACGTAGTGCTGACCCACCCGTTCCATGTCGAAGCCTGCGTCTCGGGCCTGGGCTATTCGTACGCCCTCAATGAACTCCAGGCACAGCACATCCTTTGCCACGAGCTCCTTGTGAACTCTTGGAATGACGATGTAGGGGACGGTCTCGAAGTTCTGCCGGAAGCGGGTCGTGTTGTTGGCTTCGTGAACGAAGTCGGTCTCCCGAGAGATCGTGTCACGCAGGACGCTGATGACGCCTGGGAGGTCCAGCACATTCGCTTCGGGTATCTGCGACTCGATGGAGCGGGCTAGAAACTCGAGGATCGACAGGTCCGTGTGGATCTTTTCGCGGATGCCCGGACGCTGCACTTTTACCGCGACGTCTTCTCCCTGGCGGGTTTTCGCTCGGTGCACCTGGGCGATCGAGGCTGCTGCCACGGGCTCCTCTCCGAACTCGGCGAATAGTTCTTCCACTTCCCCACCGAGGCTGGTTCGGATCTGCTCCCGGACCTCGCTGAAGGGGAAGGGGTCGACATCGTCCTGCAGGCTCTGGAAGGCCAGCAGGTACGCCTCGGGCACTACGTCATCGCGGGTAGAGAGGACCTGGCCGAGCTTGACGAAGGTCGGTCCGAGGTCACGGATCACCGCACAGAGACGCTCTGGAGTGGGTTGTTCGGGGCTTTGGTCTGGTGCGAAGCGTCGTAGCAGGCCGACGCCGGGCACCTCGATGGAGGCAACCAGCCAACCCAGGCCATGGCGAGTCAGAACCCGAACGATCTGCTGTAGGCGACCAAGATCGCGAACAACTTCCCGGGCGCCGAGAGCGACTCCTGCAGCTTTGCGCACGATGGGCATGGCGCGAGGGTATCACCGATCGAGGAGAGCACTATCGAGGTGCATCTTGCATCGGCGTCATTCCGCTCTTACCCTGCCGCCGTGATGACACCTGCAGCCAGCTTTCTCGACCTCTCCTCAGCGTTTTCCGTGCTGAAGGTAGTCTTTGGCTTCGGCCTGGTGATCTTTGTCCATGAGTTCGGTCACTTCATTGTGGCCCGCCGAAGCGGCGTGCTGGTTGAGAAGTTCTCGATTGGTTTTGACTTCTTCGGTGCCCGACTTGCTACCTGGCAGCGGGGGGACACCACGTATGTCCTTGGCGCCTTCCCCCTTGGCGGGTACGTCAAGATGCTGGGGCAGCACGATCTTCCTAGCGAGGCCGGCGAAGCGCTCGACCCACGTTCGTTTCAGGCGAAGAGTGTCGGTGCGCGGACAGCAATTATTTCAGCCGGGGTGATAGCTAACTTCTTGAGCGCGTTTGTGCTCTGTTACATCGCCTTGCTCCTTGGGCACCATGCTGCACCCGCATCGGTAGGCTCAGTGGGCTATGAGGCTCTCGAGGCGGGGCTGCGGCCTGGTGATGAGCTCCTCTCTGTCGACGATCGTTCGGTTGCTTCCTGGAACGAGTTGATGATGATCTACGTCACTCAGGAGCCAGGCGCCCCCCTGCCAGTGCGGGTGAAGCGTGGCGCCAGGGAGTTTGACCTTGAACTGAAGGTGCATCGGAACCCAGAGCACCCCTTCAACTCGCCGGATTTTTCGTCTCCTCTGTTGGCGAGGGTTGGGGCTGTTAGTGCAGGTACTGCGGCGGACGAGGGTGGAGTTGAGCCGGGTGACTGGCTGCTCGCGGTCGATAGCCACCCAGTGACCAATTGGGGTGAGTTTCAGAGACTGATTCGACATCGTCCTGATCGAAAGGTTCGTCTCACCGTAGGCCGCGGTGAGCAGCCTGACATGGAGCAGATTGAGCTCGAGGTTCACCCCGCGTCGCGAGCGGCTGAAGGCATCCCACGCTACTCATTGGGTTGGGAGCCCGACAATCCTCCGATCATTGGATTTATCGAGCCGGGGATGCCCGCTTTCGAGGCAGGGTTGAAGGCAGGGGACCACGTACTCTCTCTTGGGGGGATCGCTGTTGAGTCCTGGTATGGACTCTGGCGCGCGGCCAACTGGGACCTTCCCCACGGCGAGCCCCTTGAGCTGGTTGCCATTCGCGAGGGCGAGGAGGTCGAGGCCTCTGTGACTCTAGGGCAGCGTCCCAACTGGTCGATCGCCACGATGGGCGTACCCGAATTGGGGATCGCCGGGCGTCGCCCAGAGAAGCTCGAAGTGGGCTCTCTCGCCGCGGACGGTCCCGGCGCCAGGGCGGGGCTCATGGAGGGTGATGTGGTGCTCTCTGCCCGGGGCAGTGTGCACATGGAGGGCCCGGAGAGCGCGCCTGAGCCCTATGAAATGGTCGGTCCTGGCTTCCAAGAACTGCTGGCGCTAATGGGCGCCCTTGCTGAGCCGAAGATGATCCTCGAAGTCCTTCGAGGCGACCGAAAGCACGTCTTTACCCTCGAGCTTTCCGAGGTCGAGGACCCCCAGCAGATGGGATTCCTGGGAGTCAGTCCGCTGGTCGTTGAAACCCTATTCAAGATGGGCCCGGTAGAGGCTCTGTTGCCCGCTGTGGTTGCGCCGTTCCGCCTGCTAGAGGATCTCATCAACGGCTTGGGAGCGATGTTCAAGCGTCGCGCTTCTGCTCGGCTGATCTCAGGGCCAGTGGGCATCTTGCAGGCCACCTACAGCTACGCAGAGAAGTCGACGGGCGATCTGCTCAACTTCCTGGCGCTGCTCAGTGTGAACCTCGCGGTGGTGAATTTTCTGCCGATTCCCATCACCGATGGCGGACATTTCGTCTTCTTGATGTACGAGAAGGCCAAGGGACAGCGAATGGATCAGGAGCTTGAAGCCCGCTTCCAGTGGGCGGGTCTGGTGTTCATCCTGCTGATCTTCCTGTTCGCTACTTTCAATGATGTGGGACGACTTTTTGGATTTTGAGGGGGTTGGGCTGCTGTAAACGCTTGACACCATCCTCTTTGTCCATATCATTCGCCATCGCTCCGGGACTTGATTCGTCCTGGTAGTAAGGAGCACGAAGCCGATGTA
>CAZEIY010000239.1:0-3455 GCA_964512375.1 uncultured Rickettsiales bacterium
CACGGTGTCCATGGGACTCGGTGGACTGTCGGCGATCTACCAGGCTCGCTTCAACCGCTACATGCACAACCGCGGTATTGGCAACACAGAAGATGTGAAGGTCTGGGCCTTCCTGGGCGACGGTGAGATGGACGAGCCGGAGTCCATGGGAGCAATAACCCTCGCTTCGCGCGAGCAACTCGACAACCTCACCTTCGTCATCAACTGCAACCTGCAGCGTCTGGACGGTCCGGTGCGTGGCAACGGCAAGGTCGTGCAGGAGCTCGAGGCAGCTTTCTATGGAGCGGGCTGGAATGTGGTCAAGGTGCTGTGGGGCAGCAACTGGGATCCGCTGCTGGCGAGCGAGCAGGGCGACCTCCTGGCGCAGCGGATGATGGAGGCGGTCGACGGCGAGTACCAGCACTACAAGGCCGAGAATGGTGCCTATGTGCGTGAGAACTTTTTCGGCAGATACCCGCAACTGAGGGACCTGGTCTCGGACCTCAGTGATGATGACATCTGGAGCTTGCGGCGCGGCGGTCACGATAAACAGAAGGTGAATGCCGCGTATGCAGCGGCCATGGCACACCGCGGTGCGCCCACGGTGATACTCGCCAAGACCATCAAGGGCTATGGCCTCGGTGGGGTGGCCGAGGGCCTGAATGTCACTCACCAGACCAAGAAGCTGGCTGAGGCAGACGTCCGCGCCTTTCGAGATCGCTTCGACATTCCCATCTCGGACGAAGATCTGCCCTCTGTGCCCTTCTACAAGCCCGCGGCGAACAGCGAACTCATGGACTATCTGCACGAGCGGCGCAGGGAATTGGGTGGCTATGTGCCCTCTCGACGGGTTCGTTCCAGGGCCCTGGATGTGCCTGGTGACGAGCTGTTCGCGGAGTTCCATCCGGGTAGTGGCACTCGGGAAGCCTCGACCACGATGGTCTTTGTGCAGATGCTCGCGCGGTTTATGTCGCACTCGGGCATCGGCGCTCACTGCGTGCCCATTGTTCCCGACGAGGCGCGTACCTTCGGACTCGACGCGTTGTTCCGGAAGCACGGTATCTATGCCCACGCGGGCCAACTCTATGATCCCGTCGACTCCAAGGTCTTCTTGTACTACCGCGAGGCAAAGGACGGACAGATTCTGGAAGAGGGCATCACTGAGGCGGGGTCACTGGCCTCGTTCTCGGCAGCAGGCACGGCCTATTCCAGCCATGGCGTGCCGATGATCCCCTTCTTCATGTTCTATTCGATGTTTGGATTTCAGCGTGTGGGCGACAGCATCTGGGCGGCTGCTGATATGCGCGCTCGGGGCTTTCTACTCGGCGCGACCGCAGGGCGCACCACACTGGCTGGTGAAGGCTTACAGCATCAAGACGGCAACAGCTTGTTGCATGCCTCTACCGTGCCCAACTGCATCGCTTACGATCCGGCCTACGCCTACGAGATTGCGGTCATCGTCCAGGATGGACTTCGCCGCATGTATGTAGAGGATGAGGATGTCTTCTATTACCTGTGCCTCGAGAACGATAACTACCTGCACCCCCCTAAGCCCGAGGGCTGTGATGAGGGCATCCTGAAGGGTCTCTACAAGGTTCGTGAGGCGGGGGTAGATGGTGCAAACGTGCACCTGTTCGGCAGTGGAGCCATTTTGCCCGGTACGCTGAGGGCTGCAGAGTTGCTCGCTGAGCACATGGACGTCGCTGCTGACGTGTGGAGTGTCACCAGCTACACCGAGCTAGCTCGTGAGGCTCGCGACTGCGAGCGATGGAACATGCGCCATCCTGGCAGGAAGGAGCGGGTGTCCTACCTCGCTTCCCAACTGCAAGGGGATGATTGTCCGGTGGTCAGTGCCAGTGACTATGTCCGCGCCGTGGCAGACCAGATTGCTCCCCACGTGGGACGTCGCATGTTGTCTCTCGGAACGGATGGCTTCGGCAGAAGTGAGACTCGGGAGGTGCTACGCGAGCACTTTGAGGTGGACCCTTCGTCCATTGCCCTTGCTGCAGTGCACACCCTTGTGCGCGACGGCAAGCTCAAGAAGGCTGCGCTCAAGAAGGCTGCGGATGTCTTCGGTGTTGACCCGGACAAGGAGCGCTCCTGGTAGTCGCAGTCGTGCTCAGGTGCTAGCCGTTGGGTAGCCCTCTCGTTCAATCGTTGGACGCGGCAATCTTGACCGTGGCGGTATCTGAGGACTGAACACGTCCCACCACCTCGCGCACGGAGAACGGCTCTTTGTGCGGTCCCGGTAGGTCGATTCCCTCAAGGCTGGGGCCACCGCTGACCGTGGGGCCCCAGACACCCTGCAGCCAGACCACACAGGTGCTGGGCGCCTTATCGCATAGTGGACCCAGGCGCTCGAGCAGGCCCACCCCCAGCGCACCCTGGTCCAACGAGACATGGATGGTGTCTTCGCCAGGCTCACCGGCATCCATGCCGATCCAGGCTGGACCAACATCGAAGCCACTCATCCGGATGGCGAGGGGGAGGCGGATCGTCCGGCCCTTGTTCTCGGATAGCCACTGGCGTAGTGCCGGGCTCGGCTTGAGGTTGGGGCCATCGATGAAGTTAGTTGCGGTCACGGCTGCCTCCGGTGCGGCTGGTTGCGGGGTCGGCTCAGGAGGAGCGTTGGAGTCGGATAGGGGGGCTGGGGGATGCGTCTTCTCACCCGAATCACCTGCGCTACAGGATACGAGCAGTAGTGCAAGGAATGAGGCGCGGAGAGCGAGGTTCATGACGTCTTTGCTCAGGTGAAGCTGCGGACCCAGTCGATGAAGGCCTGAAAGCCGGAGTCCTGCTCAGCGCGTGCGGAATCAGGCTCCACGGCCGGCCCAACAGGCTGTTCAGGGCGACTCTCCGGCTCGGCCTCGGGGCCCTGATAGTCGTACTTGTCCGAGGCGGTGTCCGCGTGGTCCCAGATCCACGGCTTTCGGCCGTCAGGGTGGTCCTCGCTCGGGTCTTCGCGGGTGGTTCCTTCTTCGATGGCTTCTCTGGTCTTTTCGGCATCATAGGCATGCTTGACGTAAGCCATTCCCTTGGCAGACAGGCTCAACCCGCTGGCGATGGCAGCCTTTACGTCAGCATCATCACCGCTGACGGTGTTTGCGATCTTGATCTCACTCTTGGCGGCGTGGGCGAAGTGGTCGTCCCAGATGCAGGCAGTCGGCTTTGTCGGCCAGGGGTCGCAGGCACCGATGTCACCGTCGTCATCTTCCTTGATGGAGCCGATCAGGACGAATGCGTGGTCAAGACCCTTGACTGTGACCCGGTTGACCTCTTCGCTACTGGCTGTCATGCGAAGGTGGTCGAAAGCGACCATCGCGTGCTCCCCACAGTTGCCTCCCTGGGCAAGGTCAGCTTTTGCTGCCACCAGGGCCTCGGGATACTTGCGGGCGAGGGAGATGACTCCGGGGTCGATATCCCAGCAATCGGGGTCGCGCATGGCGGCCATCCGGAAATAGCTGTTGAACTTGGTA
>CAZEIY010000239.1:3465-6644 GCA_964512375.1 uncultured Rickettsiales bacterium
GGGCTTCTTTCTGGTTGCCAGCACCGTGCTTGAGCACCTTCTTGGTGTGGGCGATTGCGCCGCGTGCATAGCCCAGACGTGTCATGGCTTTGGCAGAGACCTGCTTCTTCGGAAGCTCTCGCAATTGCACGCCGGGCCTACCACCCGCACCCGTCATGCTGTCCAGGATGGGCTCGGCGGACTTCCGCTGAATGACTGCGTCCGCTACCGCGTCCGCGTTTCTCTCGTACCGGTCTCCAGCCTCTCCTACCCCACCCTTGAGCTGTACGCCGGAACGTTGCTGCACCACGTGGGCAGCCTCGTGCGCCGCGGTGTGCAGATCGGGGCCGGCCTGGAAAGCTACGTTGTCTCCGCTGGCGTAGGCCTGGGCACCGATGGCCTGAGCAGCTTCCCCTGCTTTGCCACCTACGTGTGCTTTCACTGAGCTCACATCGTGCCGACCAAAGGACTCCTGGATCGCCTGCTGGTGCGGTAGTTTGCCTCCTCCACCGTTGAGCCCCTCAGCAGCCGTCTTGTGCAGTGAAGAAGCTGAGTTGCTCTTACCTCGCCCCTTCAATTGAAGCTCTGGTCCAGAATTTCTCGGGGAGCGAGCCTTGAGCTGTCCACTCAACTGCGACGAGGCTCCTCTGGGCGATCTCTGAAGCGGTCCGCCCACCTCCTGCGTCGCTGCAGAGGTCCCGCGGTAGTCAGCCGAATTGCCGTCAGGTACCGAGGCAGTGCGCTTGTATTGTTTACTGATCGCTGCACCTCAAGAATCGATGCGCCAAAGGAAGCGCGGAGTGCGTCCAATAGTGGGCCTTCAGGCGTGGACACGCAAGGGCTATTCGACCCCGTCTACGCCGCCTCTCGGTTACTTGTGTAGCATCTGAGTTGGAGGCTGCAGTGTCTGAACAGACGACAGGTCCACAGTTAACGCTCGCTGAGTTGCGTCGTGCCCGGGATGCGGGAGAGCCGATCGAGCCGACGGTCGTCATTCTGGCAGGGGCGAGCCTTATCGGTGCTGATCTCGCTGGCCTGGACCTCTCAGGTTCGGATTTTTCGGGCGCCGACCTCACAGAGGCCAATCTTCGGGATACGCGTTTGCTAGGCTCCTGTCTGGCCGGTGCCGTGCTGAGTGGAGCCTGCTTGGAGGGCGCTGAGTTGATGGGTTCCGACCTGCGGGGCGCCGACCTTACTTCGGCTCAGGCCGACCGGGCCGGGTTGGGGCGCTGCGACCTGCGGGGTGCTGTGCTCTTCGGCTTGCACGGGGTGGGCGCGACCTTCTCATCGAGTCAGCTACAGGACGCCGACCTGCGCACTGCACAGCTTCGAGGGGCACGATTTCGCGAGGCGCAACTTCATGGAGCGGTGCTTGAGTCCGCTCACCTGGAGGATGTCGAGTTGGTAGATGCTGAGGTCTCTCAAGCGGCCTTCCGCAACGTGGACATGCGAGGGGCTCGATTACGCGGTCTCAAGGGTTACCTGAGCGCCGACTGGGTAGGTGTTGATGTGCGGAATGTAGACTTTTCGGGCTCGTGGTTGGTGCGCCGCCACATGCTCGATGAGAACTTCCTCGCAGAGTTCCGAGCGCAGAGTTCCATGCACAAGAAGATCTATTTTCTCTGGTGGCTGACGTCAGACTGCGGCCGAAGTCTGTATCGCTGGTCCCTCTTTACCTTCGTTATTGCATCGCTTTACGCTGTCGCGTACAGCTTCGTTGCCATCGACTATGGTCCGCACGCGAGCTTGTTCTCGCCGCTGTACTTCAGCATCGTCACCTTCACCACCCTGGGCTATGGCGACGTGCTGCCTGCATCCGGGTTCGCGCAGTTTCTGGTCGTCACCGAGGTGATTCTCGGTTACCTCGGTCTCGGGGGTCTGCTCAGTATCCTGGCGAACAAGATGGCGCGCAGGGCCGACTGATGATGTTCGGCTTTCTGCGCCGCCGTCGGGTCGATCCCGAGGCTGAACTACGCAAGGTCCTGGGTGAGTACCAGTTGCCGGCATTCCGTGGAACGGTGCTGCGCATCCTCGAAGAGATTCGCAGCGAAGAATCTTCGGCCCGCTCGATTGCTGAGGCCGTTGCTCTTGACCCCGGCATCTCGACGCGCCTGCTCAAGCTAGTGAACTCGCCTGCATACGCTTCGGCGCGTCCCATCGACACCGTCGGCCAGGCGGTGGCCATGCTGGGTAACTCGGGCGTCGAGTCCCTCGTGCTGTCCATCGGTATTGGTGCGGCCCTCCCCGGTGCTCCGGCACCCGGCTTCGAGGCATCGCGGTTCTGGGCAGCCGCCGCGCGTAGGGCGGCCACGGGCCAGGCGCTTGCGCAGTTGGTCGAGCCGTCTACGCGGGCTCTTAGCTTCAGCGCATCCCTGCTTGAGGACATGGCGGTGCCTCTGCTGGCGCACAGCGTCGGCTCGCGCTACAGCGAAATACTCGACGCCTGGCACCACGGTGAGGGTGATCTGTATGCGCTGGAGTCGAGCGAATTTGGGTGGACTCACGCGTCCGTGGCTTCCTGGCTGTGCTCGACCTGGCACCTGCCGGAGCTCCTGTCCGAGGCTATCGCTGCGCATCATCCCTGCGAGGACCAGAGCGAATTGAGATGCCCCATTGCCGTACGGTTGTCAGCCTGCCTTGGCGAGGAAGACGGTCAGGGTGTCGACGAGCTGGTTAGCCTCGCCAGAGATGAGTGTGGACTTGCCGAGGACCGGGTCCTGGAGGTCCTCGAAGGGGCCGCGGAGCGGGCCGAAGAGCTCTCATTGTTGTTCGGGTAGGTTCGGGTAGGCACATGAAAGTCAATCGCCTTCATCAGGCGTGGTGCCCTTGACGAGCCTCGCCGCTGTTCTTGCGGTTCTCTCTCTGGGTACGGTTCCCTGCGTCAGCACTACCGGGGAAGACGCTGCTCGCGGTTCTCGTCCTGATCTGAGCGGAGCCGAGCAGGTAGTGGTCTCGGATGACGGTTTCTTCGCTCTGCATTACACCCATGAGGGTGTGGACCGTGTTCAGTCGGTGGCCGATCTCGACGACAACGGGCTCGTCGATGTTCTCGACGATGCGCTCGTCGGACTCGAGAGGGCCAGGGTCGCTTACCGTGAGCGAGGCTACCGAGAGCTGGTGCGTGACCACGGTGGTGGTGGTGGTCCCGAGCTCGATGTCTACATTGTGGATCTAGCCAACAATGGCTTCGCCAATGCGGT
>CAZEIY010000240.1:0-6612 GCA_964512375.1 uncultured Rickettsiales bacterium
GGCACCTGCACTCAAGCTCCTGGCTCGCCGACTCCCTGAACAGTGACCTCCAGAAGGCCATCATCATCCGGCACCAGGAGATCAGCGGGGCCATCCACCGTTGGTTCCGTGAGCGACAGCCGCACCCGATCAGCGCCTTCAATGGGCTGTGACTGCAGCACACGCCCCTTGATGATCAGCGCTCCAGCCGTGCCGAAGATGTCTTCTGGACTGCCAGATCGATCTGTAGCGCCCCGGCGGAACAGAGTGACTCGATCTGCGAGGGACATGGCTTCCTCCTTGCTGTGGGTCACAAAGACGGCGGGGATGCCCCGCTGATGGACCGCCTCACAAAGCACGGCTCGAAGCGCGGCGCGACCGCCCATATCGATGGCGGCAAAGGGCTCATCGAGTAGCAAGACCTCTGGTTCTACGGCGAGAGCGCGAGCCAGTGCGACCCGCTGCCGCTCACCCCCCGAGAGTGTCCCCGGCAACGCATCCGCCAGATGGGCGACACCCATCTCTTCCATCACCAACCGGACCTTCCTATCGCCCTTACGGCGCTGTCTCCGAGGTAGCCCAAAGGCAACATTCCCCTCAACATCCAGGAACGGGAAGAGACTGTGCTGCTGTGGAACGAGAGCCACCCTCCTCTGCCGGGGAGCCACCCATGTGCGCGTAGTGGCGTCAAAGAGCGTCCGTCCGCAGATCTCGATGCGTCCATCCGTCGGTCGAACGTGACCAGCCAGAGCGGCCAGAGTGAGGGACTTCCCGGTGCCCGAAGCACCAAAGAGCACAAGGATGCCCTTCTCCAGCTCGATCTCAGCGCTAAGCGAAAATCGCCCTGGGCCTTCGCCAACGCTCACCTGAAAGACCGCTTGGATTGCGGGATAGCTCACCGGGTACCTCCGGGGCTGAGGCGAGAAGCCGCGACAACGACCACGGCGGATGCAAGCGTCAGCGCTGCCACATAGAGCAACGCTCGCTGATCGTTCCCAGACTGATAGGCCGAGAAGATCTCCAGCGGCATCGTGTTGGTCTTGCCGGGGATGTTGCCGGCGAACATCAAGGTAGCGCCGAATTCCCCCATAGCCCGCGCAAAGGCCAGGATCAGTGCAGCCAGAATGCCCTTCCAGGCAGCGGGCAGAGTCACCCTCCAGAAGACAGCCAGAGGAGAGAGACCCAAAGAGCTCGCGATCTCCTCCAGGTCTCTGGGCACTCCTTCAATGGCTGGTTGGGCAGTCTTGACCAGGAGCGGCAGCGCAACGACAGCAGCCGCAATGACTGCTGCCGTAGGGGTGAAGATGAGCCTGAGGTCGAAGGCGGCGTCCAGATGGACGCCGAGAACACCGCGGCGGCCGAACAAGACCACCAGGAAGAAGCCCACTACCGAAGGAGGAAGCACCAGGGGAAGGAGCACCACTGCGTCCACGAAGCCACGGAAGGCATACCGCTTTCGAGCCTGCACCCAGGCCAGAGCGATGCCAACAGGCGCAACCAGCAGCAGAGCCGTGCCGGCGACCCGCAAGGAGAGAAAGACTGGGAACCACTGATCGTTCTGCATGTCAGTTCAGGGGACCCTGAAGCCGTGAGTTTCGAAGATCTCGCGAGCCGGCGGCGAACTAAGGAATGAGACAAAGCCGTTCACGAGCTGGTTGTCGGTACCGAGACGGGTCACCCCGGCGACTATTCTTGGACGAGGCGCGCCCGACCAGTCCGCATGGTCGAGGACCTCAACATCATCGACCCCCCGGGCATCTGTGGCATAGACCACGGCTGCGTCCACCTCATCGCGCCGGGCGTACGTGAGTACCCGAGTCACGTCACCACCGTAGACGAGGTGATCCTGCACGCTCGCCCAGATCTCGAGTTGTTCCAGCACATCCCGCGCATGACGCCCGGCGGGGACAATGCTTGGATCTCCAATGGCCAGCTTATCTGAGTCCCGCAGCTCAGCCAGGTCCCGAAAGCGTAGCGAAGGAGCAGAAGACTGCCCTCCCCCGCCCTGCCGATGCCGCCCCACCAACACCAGCTCATTCTCGGCAACCAGCCGCCGACTCGAGCCATCGACGAGACCATCCCGAATCAAGCTGTCGACCAGCCAATCAGCTGCAAACACTACGGCGTCAATGGGTGCACCGGCCTCGACCTGCCGGCGAAGCAGCCCCGAGGCTCCGTATGTGATTCGAATCGTCGGTGCTTCCGCGCTTGACTGATACGCCTCAAGGATTGGAGGAAGCACCCGTCGCAGGCTCGCTGCCGCGGCCACGATCGGCTCTTCTACTGCTTCGCCCGATGGGGGTGGAGAAGCGTCATCTGTCAGCATGCAGCCGAACAGAGAGAGCCCGATCAGAAAAAGCGCTGGCCGCAAGATTCTACTTTGAGGAGAGAGTGAGCCCATGAGCGGGCGCATCTTACAACCTCATCCGCTCCCCTGCCGTTCCGCCCCAACCAGGCGGTGAAGAATGAACGACATCACAGGTCATCATCTCAAGGTCTTCGAACTAAATACGATGTAGCATCCTCCCGGAGAGCGTTCCGCTCGCTCTCGGTGCTGCGTAGGTTTGCTCGTATGTCCCGCTCCTCCCTGTTCGCTCTGTTGTTCCTTTCGTCCGTGGTGCTGATCACCTGGGCCCGCGCCGTCGGCCAGGACTCTGAGTTCATCTTTGATGACATGGTGTTCGCGGTGAACAACACCGCAACCCTGGCGACCGCCGTCACCCAGGATTCCTATACAGCGGCTGGCTACGAGGGGGCCCCACCCGTCGTATACAGGCCCCTTGGGGTCCTGACCCTGGCTGCAGAGCGAGCGCTGTTTGGGGTGGATTCGACTCGCCCCTGGCACCTGCTCAGCCTGATCGGGCATCTGGCGGCAGTCCTTCTCCTCTTCCACTGGTTGCTGCTGCTGGGGTTCTCCCAGCGAGGGGCGATCTTAGCCAGCGCTGTGTGGGCTGCCTCACCCTTACATACCGAGGCAGTAGCGTGGATTGCAGGGCAGTTCGACGTATTCTCCGGGGTGGCCGCCCTGGCCGCCGTCTTACTGGCGGCACGGGCGACGTGGACGGCAGCGATCCTGGCAATCCTCTCCTTCGCCCTCGCCATCGGTTTGAAAGAGACCATGCTCGTCGCTCTACCGGCGCTGGTCTTGAGCGCGTGGGTAGGTGCCAGGCCACAGTCCGTTGCTTCTGAGGAGCAAGCACTACCCCATCGAGGTCGTTACGCAGGAGCTGTCGCCATCTCTGGCCTCATCATTGCGGGGAGTCTGGTCAACTTGAGGAGCGCTGTCGGAGTGCTCTCACGTCTACCAGAGGAGCCTTCGCTCTCCGCGTTGGCAGCATCTATCGGTGGTGCTGTGTTGCGGGGAGTAGGGGCTGCCGACATCCTGCCGGTCGCCGGCCCTCCCCTGCATGCACCGCTCCTGGGTGAGGCACTCGCCCTCCTCGCTCTGGTTCTGGTCGGGGTGCGCGCAGCGGTTCTTCGCCCAGGTCCGGCCCTAGCCGTAGGCTCCCTCCTCGCCCTCTGCCTGCCCAGCCTCCTCTTCGGCCAGCTCGAGGTGGGACGAGAGTCCGACCCCGATCGCTACTTCTACCTTGCCTCAGCAGCAGGTCCCGCGCTGCTAGCACTGGCCTGGCCGCAACGGCTCTTCACACATCGTCGCGCTGTCCTCTTCACGGCGGCAGTCTTTGTCGCGTTTCTGTCGGCTCGGTCCATCCAGGAGACTGGCCATTGGCGAGCCTTCCAGCCTCAACTTGAGCGGCAGATTGAGTTGGGAAGAGAGTCCGGATATGTACGCTACCTGTTGGGCGAAGAACTCCAGCGACTGGGGGCGCCTTGCGCGGCGAAGCAGGAGTTCGAGCGAGCCCTTGAGTTGATCGACAGCCCGGGTCGCCGCAGTCAGTGTGCGCAGAGCCTCGCTGCTGCACAACAGGCCTGTATGAAACAACTCAAGACAGGAACGCCCGGGCCATAAGGCACGAACGGCATCGTGGCCAGGTCCTGCTAGGCTTGTCTCTGCACCACTGAAGAGGTCTCATGCTCATGGCGGACGAAGCCGCAAGACCCAAGCCGAACACCGCACAGCGAAGCCGACTACCGCTCCTTGGCGCCCTGGGCTGTACCGCACTGCTCGCTGTGGGGTTGGCATGCCAGGGGCTGGAAGCGCCTGCTCCCACCGAAGAGAGTCCGGCACCCAGGGAGATGACCGACCAAGATACCGGCATTCAGTTGACCCTCATACCCGCCGGAAGCTTCCTGATGGGCTCGCCGGCCAGCGAAGTGGGGCGCGGCTTCCCCGAAGGACCTCAACACGAAGTCTCCATCTCCCGGGCCTTCTGGATGGCGAAGCACGAGGTCACCAACGCCCAGTACAACCGCTTTCTGACAGCGACCTCTCACCCCAGGCCGAAGTACCAGGACGACGAGGCCTTCGCTGGCCCCGACCAGCCGGTGATAGGAGTCTCCTGGGCCGATGCGGACGCCTACTGTCGCTGGGCCGGCATGAAGTTGCCCACCGAGGCACAGTGGGAATACGCGGCCCGAGCCGGCACCACAACCCCCTACTGGTCCGGAGACTCGGAGGCTGATCTTGCCCGGATTGGCTGGTACTCGGCGAATGGTGGAAACGCTACGATGTCGGTAGGCCAGAAGCCAGCCAACCCCTGGGGGCTGCACGACATGCACGGCAACGTCTGGAACTGGACGGCGGACTGGTACGGTGACTACTCCTCAGGCGCTTTGATCGACCCGACAGGCCCCGCCAAGGGCACCCACCGTGTGTTCCGGGGTGGGTCCTGGATCGACCTGGCAATAGGGGCGCGTGCGGCCATCCGAATGTGGCACGAACCTGCTGCCCGTGGCCGGGTGCTGAGCTTCCGGCCCATTCGCTCTACCCTCCCTGACAGGGACAGGGCAGAAGTCCCCGCTACGCAGACTAATCCCCCCCCGGACACGACCCTCTCTACGGCCGAGAGAGCCCGAGAACAGCCGTGGGGAGGCATCTTCAAGGACGGCGAGAAGGCCGGACCTTGGACCACCTGGCACCCCAACGGACAGAAGGCCTGGGAAGGTCTATTCGAAGCCGGCGAGATCAAGAAGTCGACTACCTGGTACGAGAGCGGCCAGAAGGCCGGAGAGAGCGAGTACCACGACGGTGGGCAGCGTGGCAGGTTCACGAACTGGCACAAGAACGGCCAGAAGGCCGGCGAGGGTAACTACGAGAATGGCAGGACCGCTACATCAACCTGCTGGAATGATGCTGGTGCGGAAGAACCCTGCCCCTACTGACCTGAATCTCTACCGCGCATCAGCTACTCGGGCAGGATGTGGGAAGATGACTACCGAGTCAGAGATCAACGGGGGTGGCGTGCTGAGAAAGACGTGGGCGAACAAGGCGCTGCCGCTTCTGCTCTGCTTCCTCCTGACGGCTTGCCAGGGGACACCAGCGGAGGAAGCGACTCCGTTGCCGGCAGCGCCCCCGGTGGACGCCACCGTCCAACCCCCGCCACAAGCGGCACCAATGCCCTTCTCGCTGCCGCCCCTGGTGGATTCGATCACTGACCCCCGGGTACCACAGGGTCACTTCCATGATGCAGCAGAGGGACTACTGCAGCTGGACGGGACTCCCCTATCGCTGGAGCGGTACCACGCGGTCCAGGCACGACTCACGGAGCTCTTGACGTCCAAGACGGCAACGGACTCCGTGCACCTCGCCCTTGCCTTGCTCGACGAAACTCATGCACCGACCGAAGCCTTCATCGAGAGCAAGGCCGTGGCGGGACAGGCGACTGAGGGGAACATACGCGCACGGGCGCGAGCGGCGATAATCAACCTCGAGCGAGCCGTAGCAGCAAATCCCGCCAACCTGTCTGCTCTATGGCATCTGGCCTTCCTACACGAACAATCAGACAACGCGCGGGCTGTAGCCTACTGGCAGCAGCTGGTACAGCAGGCTCCTGGCCATCTCCAGGCCCTGGGGCGCCTGGGAGAAGGCCTGCTCCTACTGGAGCAGCACGCACAGGCGCAGTTAGTGGGGGAGCGGGCACTGGAGCTTGCTGAAGCGCGAGGCGACGAACTGCAGGCTGGAAGGGCCCATAATGTGCTCGGACGCGCCTACCTTCACCAGGGCCACTACCAGCTCGCTGAGAGCATGTTCAAGAAGGCCGCTGTGCAGACGTCTGGGAGCCGCTGGGGCTGCGCCTACCAATCCCTGGGACAGCTCTATACAACCCTCGGAGAGGTCGATCTTCCGACGGTCAAGGACGCGCTACCTTCCACCCCCTAAAGTGCCTGGGTGCCGAACAGGAAACTGACGCAGGGTCCATTTCGAGGACACTGTGATACGTTCCTTCGCGAAGACTCAAGCTCAGGAGCCTCACATGCGACTCAGCATCACCCTCATCCTCTCTCTGCTGCTCACCGGCTGCGGCTCTGGTACTGGCGCTGGTGCTGGCGACGACGATGACGACACCAGCACCACTGGTATCGACTGCGCCACGGACATCGCCGATGGCGCCTCTGCCTTCTTTCAGGACTACTTTCTGTGTGTTGATGCGGACGCGAACAACACCATCGAGAGTGACGGTCTGCCTCCCCACGAATCTCCGTACTGGGATGAGAGTGATGACCTGTGGGTGG
>CAZEIY010000241.1:0-6591 GCA_964512375.1 uncultured Rickettsiales bacterium
TGGAGGGTGAGCCACCCGGCCCACAGGTTGGAGTGCTGCCTTCTCCGGTCGCAGATGCTCCCCCGGGGGGAGCGGTGGGTCTACAGCTTCACGGTGCCCTTTACCAGAGCGTGGCGTACTTCGATGACGGTGATCTGCTGTTCACACCGGGGGGGTGCGACACCTTCCTGGCGGTTGCTGAGGGGCGACCTTTGGTCTGGCTTGAGCCTTCTACTCTGAGTCTGGATGACGCCTTTCTGCTGCAGCGACACGGTCAGACCTTGGGCTGGTCGCTGTTCGACGAGAGCCTTGATGCCTGGCGCCCCTTCGCTGTGGGCATTGACCTTGCGGCGGGTGGCCACGGCGACGATGACGATTCCGCCGTTGCTGGGGACGATGATGACTCAGCCGGACCCAGTGGCGACATTCCGGAGGAATGTCTCGGGGACGATGATGACTCTGCAGCGGGCGAACCCGCGCTGAACACTCGCTGAGTAGATTCGATGTTCTCTTGCTCTCTTATTTGTGTACGTCGGCGCCTGTCGTCGTTAATCCTTGTCGCGACCGCTGTTGTGGCCTTCTCTGGGGTCTCGCCAGCTTGGGCCTCGAGAGCGGTGTCGATTGATACTGGGGGATATCGGGGCATGTTCTACGGGGTTCGTGGCCCGAAGAACACAGAGGCGATCTTTGCTCGCTTCGATCAGGAGCTCATCCTCGACGATGACGAGGAGGTGCAGCGGCATATCCACTTTGAGATCGAGTCACTGGATGGTGGCCTGGCACCGACCGAGGTCGCGGTGGCGGTCATCGATGCTGCTCAGGGCGATATCTGTGAGGCTGGTGTGGGCGCTGAGATCGGGGTGGTAGTGCGCCCTATGGCCTTGGGTTTCGACCACTTGGGAACCCCAGCTCTGTGTCTGGCGATGGCGCTCCCTGGGGCCTCGCCCACTGCTACTTTCGCAGGGCATGTGGTGGTGAGCAGGCCGCGAGTTCCGCGTATGGAGGACCGGTTTGCCCTCTGGATTCCGATCCAGCCTCTGGCTGCTCCCGCCCGCAAGATGTCGTTCTCGATTCGCCGCAGCCTTGCGGATCCAATTGAGATCGAGACCTCGCGTTGGTCGATCGAGTTTGCTCGAAAACCCCTGCCCGAGAACAAGCTCAGGATCTCGTTTGCACTCGAGCAGGTCACTGCTCTGCCTCTGGAAGAGGGCGTAGTGGGTATTGTGGGTCGAGTGCCTGCGCTGGTGATTCGGCCCAGGGCGCGCTGGGATGACATCGCCCTGGAGCATCGGGCCTGGTGGAATGCTGCTGCTCGCCTGGAGGCTGATGTGATCCCTCTGGCCGCGAGGGTCCTTGCTCAGGACGATGTAGCAGCCTCTGTCCGTGAGGCTGTCCAGATCGCGCTGAGCGAGATCCGTCTGGACGAGACCGGCGGTTCGGGCGGCACCTGGCTCCTTCCTGAACGAGCGAGGGTTACCGCGGAGCGCGGGGCAGGCACCGCCGCATCTCGGGGAGCACTCCTTGTAGCCTTGCTGCGCGCTGCCAACATCCGCGCCGATGCCCTCCTGGTGAGTCGCTCGGCGAGGCGAGTCGCGCCGGAAGGGAATGTCGGTTTCCTCAACCAGGTCCTTGTGTTGATCCAAGGTGCATCACCCCACAGTGATTCGAAGCCGCTCTTTGTCGATCCCGCTAGAGGCCCGGCGTGGATGGGTGCTCTGGATGAGTCGCTGCTCGGTCGAGACGCCTTTCTGTTGAGTGGGGAGGGTGCACGTTGGTTGCGGCTGCCAGGTGATGCTCCAAGACGTCACTGGACGCTCAATGTTCGCGAGAATCCTGATGGGCAGTTCGAAGTTGCTCTCGAGGCTCTGCTCGAGGGCGCACCCGCGGCTCGCGTGCGGCGCTGGCAGGCTCACGGGGCGTCTGACTCCGACCTTCCTGCCCATGACCTGGCCTGGTTGGGTGGTGCCTGGAAGGGACTCCTGGAGGTCAGCACCGCTGATGTGGCTGGGGGCCGGATCGAAGTAAGGGCCAGCGGACTGCTCACACGGGACGAGGTCCTATCCGGGGACTTTCTTGCGGCTCCGCTGCTCCCCGAAGCGGCTTCCCCGAGCCCATTTTCTGGCGCATGGCCCTACTCCCGGGATGCCAGACCCTTCGACGTGAGTTTGCTCGAGAGTTGGACTTTTGCGAGTCGTCGTCCTGGTGGTGCGATGCCCGAGGGCACTCGAGTCACTCCATTCTGGGAAGTGGACTCCTTCGGTAGGTGGTCGGGTCCGCTGTTCAAGCGTCGGAGCAGGATTCGCTTCATGGGCAGGGTTCTGGCTCGCGATGCGACGATCGAACTCGAGCGCTTCAGAGACTTTACGAAAGCGGCTCTAGGGGGTGTGCGGGCGCCGTGATGAGCGGTCGATGTGCTCCCGGCGCAGGTGGTTCTGAGGTAACTTGTGGAAACGGGTACGCGCCTCTCCTGGCCGGCCCCGTGGGGAGTGGTTGGCGGTGTCGAACGACCAGGTCCAGCAGGCAACACTAGCAAAAGATCCTGGGGACCTACGCCGTAATCTCGACGGGGTTCAGCAAGAGGTCGCGCAGATCCTGTACGACCTGGCCAAGACCTCTCGGTCGTTTGGCTTCTATGCACGGAACAACAAGGCGATCTCTCGCTTCCTCGATGACCTGTTCAGCTCCCTGACGAGCTTCTTGGAGGGTTCGGGGACGCTCGGGTTGGGGGTCGCCGCAGATCGCTTCATCTTCGACGGACAGGTCGTCTACTACGACTCCGACCGCGAATCAGGATTGCCCTTCAGATTGTATCGAGATGGAGTGCGCCGGCTCTCGCTCGACACCGGTCTCACCCGCGTAGAGATGGAGGACTTTCTCGAGCTCCTCGCTCGCAGGCCAAGTACCGGGCGCGACGCAGAGGAAGACGATCTGGTGACGATGCTCTGGCGTCGCTCTTTCGACCACATCAGGTACCAGGCCGTCGAGGGATTCACGCACGATCTGCACGCGGCAGGTGGCTTTGGTGATGGCGCTGAAGAGGGCGGAACGGCGGACGGTAGCCAGGCGATTCCGCGAATGATGCAGCAGATTTCGGGCCGTAAGGAGATCGTCTCCAGTCGGCAACGCAGTTTTGCCGACAAGGGTAGAGGGAGAGTCGCCAGGTCCTTTGTCGACGACGAGGCGAACCAGCTCCTCGAGGAAGAGTTTGGAGCGGACGATGACGCGACGTTCGCAGATGGCATGGGAGCAGAGGGGTTTGCGTTTGCGGCGGGTCTCTGGCCCGGCTCCCCGCACTATCCGCTGCCTCTTCGTGGCGGCCTCGCTGAGGTCACATTTGAGCCACTGACAGAGGAGGAACGCGCCTCGGTCCGAGCCGATCTGGACCACGAGAATCAACTGGGATTACTGCACCTGCTGGACTACTGCTTTGAACTCTGTGTTCACGAGCCGAAGTATTTCAAGCACACCGACTTTACGCCTCTGTTGGTTCCTATTCGTCGCTACCTGATACGTCACAGAGACCTCGAGACCTACCGGCACCTACTCCGCTATCTGCGCGGAATCGTGGAGAATGCTGTCTACCCGCCGGCATTGGTGCAGGCTGCGGCCGAGATGGTCAAAGAGTGCAGTAGTACAGATGCGCTTACCTCGCTCGTTGCCGCAGTGTCTGGTGATAAGGCTGGCGAGGCGGTGGTCTGGGACATCCTCCAGCAGCTTCTCCCTGACCTCGAGTCAGAGGATCTGTTGCGTCTACTTGGGCACAGCATGAGCGCTCAGATGGCGACGATCCTGGCCGGTACTCTCGTGCGACGGACGAGGCGCGATCTCAGTCTCTATGAAGTGGCTATTGATGGTGCCGATGTGGCCCTTATCTTCGCTTCGCTGCGTTGTCTGGATGTGCTCAGGACCCCTGCAGCAGCGGCACTGGTGGAGCGAACGACCGAGAGCATTGATCCCGCCATCCGTCTGGCTGCTGTTCGAATCCTCGGGAGGGTGCCGATTACAGGCTCTTCCGCTCGAGTGTTCTCGCGGCTGCTGCGAGATGACGATGCTGATGTCCTTACCGAGACGATCTCAGCCCTGGATAGGCAGGGTGATTCCCGCTTCGCTCCACTCCTTGGGACCTGGCTGGACGAGGGGGCCTTCAAGATCGTAGATGATGAGATGCGGCGCAGGGTTGTGATGCTGCTGGTTGACCTGGATGCCAGCTACGCTGAGCGCTTCCTGGGTGAGAAGCTGGCAGCTTCCCTCGGGCGGCTCGTGGGGCTGTCGCGGGGCGGCGCGGGGGACTGGAGAAACCTCGCCGCTGAGGGTCTGGCTGTAGTGGGCTCGAATGAGGCTCTGACTCGACTGCGCCTGGCGAGACCTAAGGGCAACGATGAGTTCAAGCAACTGGTCGGAAGGCTCCTTGCTGAGAAGCGGCGGGAGGGTGCGACGTGAGTGACGAGCGCCAAACCGGACTGCTCAGCCTTGGAGCGGGGGATGAGCAGCCGGTCATCGATCCCGTCGACAGCGAACTCGTTCAGTTGAGGGACCTGGGGCGTGAACTGGTCAACTACATGTTTATGTCGCTCCGCACGTTGTCCATGCACAGCACGGGCAATGAGGCGGTACGTCAGCCGCTCTCCCGGCTGGTGCTGACTATCGACTCACTATCGACCCTCGTGAACACGGTTCACTTGATCGCGGTCGAGGGGCAGGTCTATCTCAATGATCTGCGCATCCGAATGGAGAGTGCCGCTTTTGAGAATGTGAAGTACCTCGTCACGATCTTCGAGCGCCATGGCATTGGCGGGATCAGCTTTGAGCACACTCCCGAACAGGACGACCTGCAGCAACTCTTGCTGCTCTTGCTGCGCTACAAGGCGCCCGCAGAACTGGCAAGTGCGCCAGGAGGCAAGCTCGCTGGGATTCGTCAGGCCCTCGAGGAGTGCTCGGTAACGGGGGTGAAGTTCGACCAGCCGTACTTCTATAAGGCTGGAGAGAGTGATCTTGGCGGCGAGGAAGACGGCTCGGAGCAGGAAGAGGCTGCCCTGGCGTATGCCAAGGGCGTCCTCGCCGTGAAGGACTACTTCCGTGCTGTCGAGGCCGCCGAGGCTGCCAACCCGTTGCGGATTCGGAAGATCGTTCACGACATGATCGATGTGGCCGACTCCGAAGGCGACGACTTCCTGAGACTTCACACCATTCACGGTGTCGAGGACAATTACTACAACCACTGCGTGAACGTGTCTTCGCTGTCGGTGTCACTGGGCCGCTATCTCGGCCTCACTCGTGTCGAGCTCGCGGAGCTCGGTGCCGCGGCAATGTTCCATGATATTGGCTACGCCGTGGTGGAGCAGGACAGTCTCAAGCGCGGCGAGGAACTGAGCGAAGAGAATCGACTTCGCCTTCATCCCATCTCGGGGTTCAGATCGCTGCTTCGTCAGACTGAGTACGGCCCATCTCTTATGCGACGCCTCCTGGTCAATCTTGAGCACCACATGCACTTTAAGCGGCCTGGCGGCTTTCCCAATCTCGGCAAGAAGTCTCTGTCCGTGTATACGCGGATACTTCAGGTCGCCGATCATTACGATGCGTTGGTCACGCCCGTGGAGAATGCTCCGGGACTGTTGCCGATCAAGGCGCTCGATCGGATCGTGGCAGCAGCTGGAGAGCAGTTCGACCCCATCGTGGTCAAGGCGCTTGTGCACGTTGTGGGCCGCTATCCGTACGGCTCATTGGTCGAGCTGAATACGGGTGAGGTTGGTGTCGTCACCTCGGGTGGCCGGACCAATGAGTCCTTCAATCACCCCATTGTGATGATTGTTAGGAACGCCGACGGTACACCGAGCGATCCTCGAGAGGTGGACCTGTTCGAGTCCACGGTCCTACGTCGCCGCATCGCTGAGGTTCTTGATCCGTACGCAGAGGGCATCACCCCTCACGCAGTGCTGTTCAATGAGCTCAAAGAGGTGCAGGAGGTCCGCGCAGAGGATGAAGACGAAGAGGAAACCGAGGCTGCTACGGAGGCCACCGTCAGTGAAGAAGAGGACCGCCTCGCGGCCTGGAACGAAGCGGTGCTTAGAGGGGACGACCCCGTTGCCGCCACCACCGGAACCGAGTGGTCTGCCATCGAGCCCAACTTCGAACCGGAGACGTTCGGTGGTGACGCCGAGCACTGGGATGAGGACGAAGTGGATGAAGAGTCTCCGATGCCGACACCAGAAGCCGCCCTCAGCGAGGAACCAGTGGTCCCGAGCGAGGTCGCGAGCGCGCCGGCCAGCGAGATGAGCGATGAGGAGGCCGCGCGCCGGAAGGCTGCATGGCAGAAGGCGATGGCCTCTGCGTTTGCGACTGGTGGCGAGGCGGCCGTTGGGAAGATCGCTCAGATGGATTGGCGTGAGTTCGGAGACTCGGACTAAGAGCAGCAGGCTCTTGTTCCGTGCACTGTCTACAGCGCTTTGATGCGACGCTTGGTTCTTCCCACCATCCTGAGTCTCAGTGGCATAGCGGCCATCGGAGTCTGGGGCTTCGAACCGTGGTTATGGCCTCTGCTGGTTCCGCTCGCCGGTGGCTTGATGTTGTTGCTGTTCCTTGCAGCCTTCAATCCTTCTTGGAAGTTCTACGGCG
>CAZEIY010000242.1:0-6590 GCA_964512375.1 uncultured Rickettsiales bacterium
CTGGTCCTAGCTGCTCACGCGTGCGAGATGCTTGCTCACGCGTGCGAAAGGACTCTTGACCGTGCTCGAATCATAGTCTTAGCTGGTACTCGCAATGTTTCGCCTGCCGCTCATCCTTGGATTCGCTGTCACTCTGCTCAGCAGCTGTGTCTCTGACGAACCAGGTCCTCCGCCCCCTCTTCCTCCCGAGGGTCCCGACATCGGCTCAGCGCGTTCGGTACACGTCGAACTGGTCACTGACCAGAGTGTCGATTTCGTGACGGGTGACGACGCTCTCGGCATCTTTTTTGAGGTCTCTGAGGAGTTGTTCTTGCTCGACCCACTCGTCCCTGAGCCCCTGTCTCTTGGTGGCGATGCGGGCACCATCGGTGGCCTCACGCACCTGTCTGGCGGCGAGCTTCTCGTCTCGGGATCGCAGGGGCTCTTTGTGGTCGGCGAAGAGGGTATGGAGCCTTCACCCCTCAACGAACTGTTGCCTGATCTCGGTCCGGCCGGTCTGCACTCGATGTCTGGCGACGATCTCTGGATTGTCGGCCAAGACGGCCTGCTGCTCTGGCGAGAGGGTAGTGTCTATGACGTGCAGCCCAGCAGCCTCCCCATTGCTGGATCTGAGGTGGTCTGGGGTGAGCTCGACGGTGCGCAGGCGCTGTGGGTGGGTGCAGGTGACGCGATCTACGCTCTGGTAGAGGACAGTTCAGGTTTCAGCGCTCGTCCCAGGGCGGGGGCCTTTGCAGTTACCGGCCTCGCGGTAGACAGCTACGGCACGCTCTGGGCGGCGAGTGATGGCGGCCTCTGGGGTCGCTGGCCCGACGGTGTGGAAGAGGTTCTGGATCTTCCTTTTGTTACCCTGGATGCGGCGGCGAGTGGACGCTCCGGCGAGCTGTGGCTCATGACAGATCAGGGGTTGTGGCTACATGAGACGGGGACATTCCGCCCGGTCGATAACGCGCCTCCCGGCTCGCTGGTTGCAGTGGATTCGGTGGGTCGGGCCCTGCTCGTGAGCGATGAAGGGCTCGTGCGCCTGTCCGCTGGCCGGCCACTGTTGTTCCTGGGACTGGCAGATGGCAGTGAGCTGCAGGGAGCGACACCCGTGCACCTGCTGCCTACGCTGACGGAGGCATTTGAAGGCGTCAGCGCCACGCTCGATGGTGTCGCCGTGACCCTCGATGAGAGCGACGATTTCGCTCTGCTGCTCGACCCAGACCTGCTCTCCGATGGAGCCCACGAGGTACAGGCAACGGCCACCTACGGCGAAGACGATCTGGTCACCGCCTCCCTCTATTTCTCGGTGGGCGAGTTCATTCCCCCGACCTGGAGCGCCGATATCGAGCCCTTATTCGTTCGGGAGTGCGCTCTCTGTCACAGCGCGACGGCTGGCGCGACGTCCGCAGGGGGAGGCCATCCAATGGATAGCCTGGCGGCATGGCAGACTGAGATTGAAGAAGTTCTGGATTCGGTGATCAATGAACGTATGCCGCTGAACAGTGATCCATTCGACGAGGCGACCATTTCTCTCATCGAAGATTGGCGTGCCGGAGGATTCCTGGAGTGAGGACATGAAAAAAATCGCAGTCTTTCTGGTCCTGACGACCCTGCTCGTTGCCTCTTCGGTGTTCTCCCAGGATGGGTCTAATCAGGACCTGCTATGTCCTGAGGAGAATCCCGAGATGAGCGTGACCCGCTATGCCCGGGGTCTCAGCCTCGATCTGCGCGGGGTTGTTCCCACGGTCGAAGAGATGGAGACCATCCGCGAGGCGGGCGAGGTTTCCGAGTCTCTCCTGGATGATTGGCTGCATGAGCCATCTTTCACAGAGAGGGTGATTCGCAAGCACCGGTCTTTGCTCTGGAACAACGTGACCAACGTCAATCTCTGGAATGCGTCTTTCAGCCTGGCCCGATATGACGGCGCTTCCGCTTATTGGCGTCGTCAGCCGGCGCCTGAATATCGCGGGGCGGCGATTCCGTGTCTCGACCAACCAGCCCAGTGGGATTCTCAGGGCAATCTGGTGACCACGCAGGTGGGAGAGGAACAACTCGAAGGTTGGGTTGATGTGGTGCCCTACTGGAATCCGAACACGACGATTCGGGTCTGCGCATTCGATGCCCAGGACGTGTCTGTCTCGCCTGTAGGTACCCGATGCGATACCCTGGATGGCGCCAGCGATCCTGCTTGCGGATGTGGTCCCAACCTCGCCTGGTGTCGTGTGGGCTCAGCTTCGGTACGACCGATCGTCGAGGCCTTCGGTGCGGAGCTTGAGCTGCGAATTGCCGACATCATTGAAGGGGATCGCTCGTACCTTGAGTTGTTTACTGGTCGGACTGCGTATGTGAACGGGCCTCTGGTTCACTACTGGAAGCACCACTCTGAGATCCCCGCTGGGGTGCGCAACAACCCACGACCTATCGCTGTCGAGCAGTTACCTGAGCTCGCCTATACCGACGTCGACACCTGGGTGCCCGTACATCTGGGTAGCGAGCATGCAGGAATCTTGACGAGTCCCGGCTACCTGCTGCGCTTTCAGACTGACCGCGCCAGGGCGACTCGCTTCTTCGATGCGTTCATGTGTCAGCCTTTCCAGCCGCCCTCTGGTGGTCTGCCGACTCCCAGCGAGGAGAGCGCCTATCAACTCGACCTTCAGATTCGCGACGGGTGCAAGTATTGCCATGCGCTCCTTGAGCCTAGCGCTGCGTATTGGGGACGGTGGAGGCAGCAGGGCGCCGGCTATCTCAGTCCGGAGGAGTATCCGGCCACCCGCGAAGATTGTGTGCGCTGCGCGACAGAAGGGGAGTCCTGCAGCGCCGACTGCAGCAGTCACTACCTGACGAGCGCTCTGATTGAGGACCAGGAACCCTATCTGGGCATGCTGCAGGCCTTTGAGTTCCGGCGCCCTGACCATCTCGGCAATGTCGGGTCCGGCCCACGAGCGCTGGCGATGAGTGTGGTTGTCGATGGACGCCTTCCCGATTGCACCGCCCGCCGGGCTGCTGGCTGGCTCCTGGGCCGCACCATTCTCCCCGAGGAAGAGCCCTGGATTGATCAACTCAGTGATGAGTTCATCGCTTCGAACTTCAACTACAGAATGCTGGTTAAGACGATTCTCTCCAGTCCTGTCTACCGGAGCGTCCAGTGAAACCGCACTACATACATCACCTCGCTCTGTCGGCAGCCGCGCTGCTCATGGCCCTTGGCTGCAACTCCGAACCGGAGCCTGTTGCCCCGTTGCCGCCGGACCCGCCCCCGCAGGCTCCCGACCCTGACCCGGTCAGTGTAGATCTCAACGCCCACGGGCAGGCGGAGCTGCTACCAGTTCCTCCTGGACCCGACGAGGGCCTGCGTGGGCGCAGGCGTATGGATATCGAACAACTTGATGCTTCGATCCAGAGAGTCACCGGTGGCATCGCATGGACTGAGTCCGGCGCCGGTAGCGACAATCTGTTCGAGGAAATGAGCGTGACCCTCGGAGTGCCGAACTACATTGATTCGACCCAGGAGGACCTCTCGGTTTCTCTGCTGTTCGAGAAGTTTCTCGGCGATGCTGCGAGGTCTGTGTGTAGTGAGCTGGTCATACGGGAGCAGACCGCAGCCAGCGAAGAGCGAGTGCTGCTGGTTCATGTGGGACCGGAGGCCACCCCTGCAGATGATCCCGAAACTATCGCGGTCAACCTGCGCTACCTGCTACTGCGGTATCACGGACAGGACCTGTCTGAGGGCGATCCGAGAGTCACTCCCTGGACATGGCTGTTCGAGTCTTCTTTTCACGTGAGCGGTGGCGACACAATGGCTGCCTGGCAGGCTGTCTGTGTCGCCCTCATTACTCACCCTGACTTCTACAGTTACTAGGAGCAATACCATGACCGATTGCAACCACAGTCGTCGCCGGTTCCTGGTCAACAGCCTCCTGGCTGGAACAGGTATTGCCGCTTTCGGCGGAGTGTCTCCACTTATGCGTCTGGCCCGGGCGCAGGGCGCCTCAGATCGTTACTACATCTTCTGTTATTTCAGTGGCGCCTGGGATGTGCTCCTGTCACTGGACCCGCGTGACCCCAATCTGTTTCATGAGGGCAACGTATCGGACACCCTCATTAACCCCGGCTACGACCTGCTCGACGATGCTGGGCACAGCATCGATCCCTTCTATGCGAGCACGGGTACTCCGGGTAACGACATCTTCTTCGGTCCCTATATCGGAGATCTGGCCGCGCACGCAGGCAAGCTCGCCATCGTCCGTGGGATGAACATGGAGACGCTGACCCACGAGGCGGGTCGTCGTCGGTTCATCACCGGCAAGCCACCGAGCGGTCTGTTGGCGCGTGGGTCGTCGACGGCTACCTGGCTGGCCAGTCACCTCGGCTCGGGGGACACGGTCCCTAACCTGTCGGTGAGAGTAGAGTCCTATAACAAGGACCAGCCAAACTATGCCTCGGCGCTCAAGGTGAACAGCCTGCCCGACCTGGTGCGTGCGCTGGAGCCCGGACCTTCATCCCTGGGTGTCCTCGAGGAGCGTCAGGTGGACGAACTCCTGGCCCGGTCAGCTCTTTGCCCCAAAGCCATCAGCTCGAGCCTCTGGCAGGCCTCAGAGTCCTCCCGTGTCAGTGCTGCAGCGATGACCGAACAGGATCTGGCGGGTCTGTTCGACTTCCAGAGCGGAAGCAGTGCGATGAACGCGCTCTGCGACCACTACGGTTTCTCGACGTCGGGCTCGGCGGCCTTGAGCACCCCGGAAGCGCGCGCGGCTACAGCTGTGACGGCCATCACCCAGGGAGTCAGTCGCGTGGTCAGCATTCAGGTGGCGTCATCACTGGATACGCACTACGACAACTGGACCACCGACAATGGGCCAATCCAGGAGTCGGGCTTCAACATCGTGGCGCGGATGATCGAGGACCTCGAGAGCAGGCCTTATGGGGATGGCACGAGCTGGCTCGACCACACGACAATTATCGGTTTCAGCGAGTTCGCGCGCGGTTCTCTGGTGAACGCCAATCTCGGTCGCGATCACAGCCTGACAAACGCTTGTGTCCTGGTAGGTGGCAACATCCGCGGCGGTCAGGTGATAGGTGCCTCAGCAGACGTTGCGCTGGCTCCCACCCCCACCAATCTGACCACAGGAGCTACAGACCCTGCCGGGGAGGTGCTCAAGCCAGAGCACATCATGCGAGCTCTGATGCTGGATGCGGGGATCGATGGTGACCCCGCCGACCTTCGGGTCGACCCGCTGCTTGCACTGTTGACCTGAACAGCGTCGCCGCCTTTGGCGGTGCGCTTGCCTCCGCGCGATAGCGGGTGCGGTCGTCCCCTGTAGGACGTTACTCGGGCCCGCCGCAGCTCAGCCACTCGTGGATGATCAAGGCATCTGGCTCGGGCACCGTGGCGTCACCTGGAGGCATCGCTCCGCCATAGATCTGCGACCAGCTACTGCTGGGCGTGGTCTCGGGGCTGTTGTAGGCAAGATCGGCAGTGTCGTAGTCGACGTCCTCGGTGGCCCCCACCCGTTCAGAGCCGCTCTTTGTCGAGTCGTGGCACGAGGTGCAGTGCGCCAGGAACACCGGTTCGGCTGCTTCCCAGTTGACCGTAGAGCCGTCCGGGCACTCGCCGAGAGTTGCAGGCAGTCCTCCCCCGGTGCCCCCGCAAGCGAGCAATGAGCCGATGGTGAGCAGCGGCAATAGGACAGTGGGTGAGCGGGTCAGCATTTCGAAGACTCCCAAGCGGACGGGGTAGAGGCGTCGCGAGCTATCGGAATGTTAGGCATCGCTCGCGTGGGCTGTCAAAAGGCGGGCAGAGAGTAGCCCGCACTTATCGTCCCAGCAGCATCGAAATCCACACCCGAACCGGTCGTCTGATTCGACCGATATGGTCGTAGCCGGCGGTGGAAGTGCTGATAGCGAGTACGATGTCCTGGTCATGTCACGACTTGGTGTTATGTCACTCCTGGTACTTGGAGTGGGTCTTGCCTCGTTCCCTGCGCAGGGTGCAGTTCGTTCTACGCTGTCCGAAGAGGTGAAGGAGCGCGCTTCGACGGGGAAGAACTGTCTCGGGGAGCCCCGTCCAAAGCTGGCCATGCGCCAGGTTCTCGGCATCAAGTGGGGGCCCTGGGGCATTGAGCATCAGCTGCGAGTTGGCGGTTGTGTGCCCCTGGTGCGTAAACCTGGAGCCCTCTTCGACCACACCTTCATCGAGGCGGGTTTTCAGGCGCATACCAGCCCTATCTATGTGATGCCCGGCGCCTACGTGGACATCGCCCCTCTCTCTATCCTGCAGTTCCACTTCCAGTTTGCGCCGGTGTTCTACTGGCCTATTTCACTCAGTGGTGCCGGGTACTACGAGTTGGACAGCTACGAGGAGGACTATTCCGAGGAGTTCTTGTTGCCTGACGACGGTGAGGCGGCTTTAGGCTGGTACCTGCGAACTGGAGCTACCTTGCAGGCTGCCGTGTCCCTGGGGCCGGTTCGCCTGCTCGCCACGAACACGTTTCTTGCCGAGCTCTGGGAGCTTGGAGAGCAGCCCTTTTACTTTCATAACCGCAACGACATTCCCGCGGCGAAGCGGGAGTGGTTCATCGACAATATGACGTTGGTGATGGCTGAGATTC
>CAZEIY010000243.1:0-6590 GCA_964512375.1 uncultured Rickettsiales bacterium
ATGCCGAGCCCGGCTGCGACCCCGAAGTGGACCGAAACTGCGACAGCATCGACGACCTCAGCCAGCACGACGGCGGCGACGACGACGACAGTGCCGGCGACGACGATGACAGTGCAGACGACGACGACAGCGCAGACGACGATGGCGATGGCGATGGCGATGGCGGTGGCACATCCGATGCTCTCTGGGGTGAAGGCTGTAGCTGTGCCAGTCGAGATAACGACAACGGTCGAACCAGCTGGGCTTTCCTGCTCCCCCTACTCGCCCTTGGACGCAGGCGACGCACCTGCTAATCCTTGCGATATGCCCGCCAACAACTCTCTCTTCTTTGTCCTACTGATCGCCCTGGTTACGACACTCCTCGCCTGCGAACGCGAGGAAGATGACGAACCGACACCCGAGTCCAGCTTCTGTCAGCAGAACAACTGGACAGAGCGGCCCTTCGATCGAGAAGGGCCCTACGGCGAATATCGCCACAGCCTGGCCGAGAGCTTCAAGGTCGAGCTGATCGACGGGAGTGACTGGAAGCTACGCGACCACTGGAGCGGCTGCGAGACAGTCGCCATCCTGACCGACCGGATGCAGGTCTCGGCGCAGGACAGCAGCTCGACCTGGGAGAGCACCGAGGACCTCGCTGAGTTGGTAGCCAGTTCCCCGCGCAATGCCTACTACCTGTTCATCGTATCCAGCTCTGCATCCAACGCCCAGGCAGATCAGAACGACATGCAGAACCGTATCGACGAGGTGCTTGCCGATCTGGATAATGAGGACCATGACTGGTGGACTGAACGGCTTCTGGTCGTAGGGGAGTTCGCCGATGACCTCAACAACTGGGTGGAGCGCGTTCTCGACGACGATGCCCGCACTGGTTTCCTCATCGACCGCCTCCAACAGATCCGCTTCTATGGCAACTTCGCCGATGTGAGCCGCTACGATCAGGCGCTGTCGAACGCTGAGGCCTGGCCCTGGGAAGCAAACCTCGCATACGTCACTCACGAGGTGCGCGCGTCGAACTTCCGCTCAGACCGGGAGGAGCGACTCTCCGCTCAAAAGAACGTCACCGTCGTCACCGCCTGGGAGGGCGAGGTGCTGCAGGGCACCGTCGAGACCGACGTCATGTTCCCTGATTCGGCCGCCATGACCGCCTTCGACACCCTAGAGATCGACCTGACTATGGACTGTCCCGATCCCGAGCAGGGTGAATCGGGCCACTGCGGTGCCTGGGACTATCTGAGTCACATCCACATCCTCGATGAGGGTGAGGATGGCGAGGAAGATGACACCTGGGTCGAGATGGCACGCTTCATCACCACCTATCACCGCGAGGGCCGCTACCTGGTGGACGCGACGCCGATGCTGGCAGAGCTTGCCCAGGGAAGTGCGCGACGGCTCAGGTTCATCGTAAGCCCGTCGTGGAACGAGCAGGCCTATCTCACCCGAATGGACTTCCGCTTCCACAATGCCGGCAAGGGCTACGCCCCTAGCGAAGCCAGCTGGCTGTGGTCAGGAGGTAGCTTCAACACCGAGTACAACGTGGGCCGTGAGCCCGTCACCGTCGACATCCCCGCCGATGCGGCTCGGGTCGAGCTACGAGCCATCATCACCGGCCATGGGATGGACGCCGGCAACTGTGCCGAGTTCTGCAACCACCAGCACGAGTTCACTGTCGCAGGAGAGAGCTGGACAAAGGACCACCCGGCCGTGGGCAACGACACCGGATGCATCGACGAGATCGAAAACGGCATGACGCCCAACCAGGGAGGGACCTGGTGGTTCGGCCGGGGAGGCTGGTGCCCCGGGCAGCAGGTGGAGCCCACCGTGTTCGATGTGACCGCTGCCGCTCCCGCTGGTAGCAGCGTCGAAGTCAGCTATCGCGGTCTTTCTCGGAGGCTCGACGCCACCCACGAACTCTGGCCGCATCGAGATGAGCTCCTGGCTGGTCGTATATCGCTAGCTCAGGGGAGCAGAGTCGGGTCCTGCGCCCGCACCTCGTCGAGGAGGATCTGAGCAGGAGCCTCCCGTCCCACCTGCTGCAGGTAACGTGCATGGGCGAGTGTGGCGTAGACATTCCAGCCCTGGGCTCCCCGCGCCTGTCGAAACATCGAGATAGCCCCTGCGACATTCCCCTGTTGATGCAAGAGGGCCGCACGAAGACGCCAACCGGGCAGTGAGTCGGGAGCTAGGGTGGTCACCTTGAAGGCAAGCTGCCTGGCGCCCTTGTAGTCCCCCGATTCCGCAAGCGCCAAAGCTCGGGCATGGAACATTCGAGCGTGACGCTCCCGCAGAAAGGGATGCCTGGGATCAGCAGAGGCTGCCGCGTTCACCGCATCCAGATCGCTACCGAGCAGAGCGAGCTCAAGGGGGTAGAGGGTGCGGCGGCGCTCCTCAAGGCTCTTCGACAATTTGGCCTCGGCGCCCTGAATGGGGAGCGGCTGGCGCGCAGCAAGAAGAGCGGGCACATCGAGCAGTCCTTCGTCGCCATAGAGTCCATAAGGAACGGTGAACTCGAGAAATGGGTCAGAATCGTGTTGCACGCGACCAGGCCCCACGAAGGCTCGCAGTGAAGCTGCATCGAAGAGGAAATGGCGCTGCAGGTCGACAAGCCGCTCAAGGCCTGTCCACTGACTCGCCTTGCCGCCTGCGCCAGATCGGATGCGCTTGTCCAGTACGGCAGAGTCCAGCAACAAGGGGCCAGCAGCACCGACCAGGATGTAGTCGAATGGGCCCCCATTCCACAGTGTCGCTTCGGGGAACACCTGCTGAAAAGTGCGACAGACCGTTCGAAAATCTCTCTCGGGTAGCAGGTAGCCCTGCAGCCAGACCGCGGCGACGCCACCTTCGCGCAAAGAGCTCCTCATTGCCTCGAAGAACTCCACCGTGAACAGCGTGCTGAGCCCCGACACAAAGAGGTTGGTGGGCTGGCTGACGATGGCGTCGTACCGATCCTCCCCGTAGACAAGCGTCTGACGTCCATCACCGACTACCAGCTCGATCCGATCGTCTTCGAGAGGAGCTCCCAGGACTTCACTGAAGTGCTGGGCAGCACGCACCACCTCGGGGAGCAGTTCGACCACCTTGAGATTCTTGACGGGATGAGAGAGCGCAGAGTTCAAGCTCATGCCAGAGCCCAACCCCACCATCATCACCGAGTCCCTATTGGCCGACAGTAATAGGGGGAGGTGACCGAGGAGTCCCTGGAGCAGACGGTCGCTCTGGGACGAAGCGTCCGTCTTACCGTTGATGCGCAGCACCCTGGCGCCCTCAGGACGCTGCAGAACGGTGACGGTAGCTCCCCTGCCCTCCTCATGGAAGAGCACTGAGCCCTGCTCCGCCATCACCTCCAGTACCGCGGGATCGGCGGCCAGTTCAGCCGCATACATGTGCGGCGCGAGGTTCATATGACGCGGATTCCACGGTGGTGAAAGCAAGAGCCCGGCGATGCCAAGCAACGGCAGGAGCCAGGCCTGACGCCTTCGCGGCGCAAGCAACAGGGCGGCAGCGAGGAGGTTCAAGGTCGCTGCAACCCAGAGACTGCCCTGTAGACCCAGCCACGGGATCACCAACATCCCGCAGCCCAGCGCACCCAGGACAGCGCCGGCGGTGTTCCAACTGTACGCGCGACCGACCACGATGGGCGCGTCATCCGCGCCCGATGCCAGGGCTCGCACCGCCACCGGGTAGGTGCCGCCCATGAGACTGGTGGGCAGCAGGACCAGGGCGAACAACACAGCAAAGACAAAGGACTGCACCGCGACAAATGAGCCCGAGAGGGAGGCTAGAGGGCCAATAAGCAGTAAAGGGAGTTCCCCAAGGATCGGAATCAGAACTGCGCCACTGAGCGCGATACCGAGATTGAGAGCAGCGAGCAGCAACACCCGGTCTGGGGACCTGTCTACCCGCTGCGCCAGCACATGACCTCCCAGGGCAAGGCCGGCAATAAATGCGCAAACAATCAGGCTGAAAGAATACGTCGTCGAGCCGGTAAAGAGCTCGAAGCTACGAGACCATGCGACCTGATTGACCAGCGCCGCGGCGCCCGAAAAGGCAAAGGCGAAAAGAACGGGGGAACGAGCCGCGACGTCCGATGCGGGCTCTGGCTTCTCGGTATCAGTGGCCGATTCGATGGCGTCGGGCTGCCCCCATGCGGGAGCAAAGGCATGGCGTCGACCAAGCAGCACCGCACCCAGCCCCACCGCCAGGTTGAGTGCCGCGACCAGGTGCAGGGTCGCCGGCTGACCGAGAGAAGGCAGCAACACGAAGCCAGCCAGCGCAGCACCCAGCACCGCCCCGCTCGTGTTCACCGCATACAGCCAGCCCATGTCACGACCCAGAGTGCGCTCCTCACGGGCGTACCATCGAGTTAGCAGGGGCAGAGTCGCACCCATCGCGGTTGTGGGCGGCAAGAGCACAACCACGGCGACCAGTACCACCCCGAGGAGGCTCTCGCCGCCCCCCGAGAGCCGGCCGAATACCTCTGCGCCGGCACGCACGAGAAGGGGACTGAACAGGGCGAGCACTCCAATAGCGGCTTCGAGCAGCCCGTAGCTGAGTAGAGGCTTCGCCACGCGATCAGCCCGAGACCCGGCGACACGCGCGCCAAGGCCCAGGCCCGCCATGAAGATCGCCACCACCACCGAGATGGCGAGCACCGAGTGTCCCAGCACCAAACCGAGCATCCGCACCCACAACACCTGATAGACGAGCCCGGTGGCACCCGACAGCAGAAAGAACAGAGTAATCGCCGGACGCAGATACATCGCAGAAGCGAGATTGCTCTCGCCACGCATGCGTGGTCAAGGCCATCGACCGCTGCTGGCCGACATCGCCCCAGCCTCGAAGCCCTCGCCAGAACGCGACCACTGGTGCAGGATCCCCGGAGAATGGAGATTTCCCGGCCCAACGTCTTCGCCCCCTCTCGACGCCTCGTCCCTGTCGTGCTCGGCATTCTCCTCACGGTCGGACCCGCTCGTGCCGAAGCACCCGCGCCTCAACCGGGTTCAAACTCCAACAGCTTCGAGGGAACCGCCACCGAGAGCGACCGCGCACCAGTAACCGAGATGGTGCCGATGCGCGACGGCATCTTGCTGGCTACGGACATCTACCTACCTGAGGGACAGCCCCCGTGGCCAGTGATGTTGGTACGCACTCCCTATGGCCGTGCGGGCTCGTCGGATGTGGCGCTGGACTACTCGGCCATCGACCTCGCCGTCGTCGTGCAGGACATGCGCGGCCGCGGGGAGTCCCAAGGACGTGATTCGGTGTACCGGGCCGAGGGTGATGGCGCTCTACAAGATGGCTTCGACACCTTCTCCTGGATACGCGAGCAGCCCTGGGCCCACGGCGCGATCGCCACCTTTGGCGGCTCCGCTCTCGGCATCGTGCAGTACATGCAGGCGACTTCACAACCACCAGGTCTGGCCTTCATGCACGCATCGGCGGCCACCGCTAACCTCTACGACGACATCTATTTTCCCGGCGGTGTCTTCCGCGAGAAGCTCGCTGTTCAGTGGCTCCAAGATCAGGAGATCCTCTGGTTCCTGGAGGACATCAAAGAGCACCCTTACAAGGACGAATTCTGGGATGTAGTCCAGGCCGGAGACCACTGGGATCGGCTGCAAGCACCTGGCCTCCACATCGGCGGTTGGTTCGACATCTTCACACAAGGCACCATCGACGCCTTCCTGGGCTACCAGCACCAGGGTGGCCCAGGCGCACGCGGTCTCCAGAAGCTGATCATGGGGCCCTGGACACACGCCGCCTTTCACCAGCAACAGCAAGGTGCTCTACGTTTCCCAGAGAACGCACGCCACGCTCCCTATCCAGTAGGCGACGCGCTCAACACCCTGCTCGAGCACACCCTCAAGACGCGCTGGTCATCGGTGCCAGAACACCCGTCCGCCATCCCCCCAGTGCAGTACTACGTCATGGGCGATGTCGACGACCCACAGGCACCTGGCAACCGCTGGCGCGCCGCAGCGGACTGGCCCCCAGCCGCGGCGCGAGCACGTTTCTACCTGCACCCGGACGGGCAGCTAAGCGAGGCCTGCCCGAGCAGAACCCGGGTCCGCTCCACCTGGACCTACGATCCGTCCAATCCAGTGACCACTCGCTGCGGCTCCAACCTCTACCTGGAAGCAGGTCCCTGCGACCACCGACCCAACGAGGCGCGCGACGATGTGGTGATCTTCACTACCAAGCCGCTGGCAGAGCCTCTTGAGATCACCGGCCGCATCAAGGCAAAGCTGAAGCTCTCCATTGACCAGGCCGACACCGACGTGGTGGTGTGGCTGAGCGATGTCTATCCCGATGGCCGCTCCATGCTGATCACCGATGGGGCCGCTCGCCTTGCCGCGCGGGGATCGACTGCTGGGATTTCAGTACTGAAAGTGGGGGAGGTCGTCGATGTGGAGGTCGACCTGCTCAGCACAAGCGTCGTGATCAACAAGGATCACAGCGTGAGAATCGCCTTGAGTTCATCCAACAGCCCTCGCTTTCTGGCCAACCGAAACAACGGGCTGCCATTTGGCGAAATGGAACGCGGCCCTGCTCTGCCCGTCACGGTCACCTTGCACCACGAGGCCAGCAGCCTC
>CAZEIY010000244.1:0-6576 GCA_964512375.1 uncultured Rickettsiales bacterium
ACATGCGCACCCCAGTGGGAGGGTAAATGTGAGGGTTTAGCACGAGAGGGGTGGTGAAAATCGAGGCGCCAAGGGCTCCGGCCCAGGCATAGACAAACACAGGTATCGCCCAACTGGGGCGAAGCACAGGAGGCAGTCGTGAAGATTGGTGTCTTTCTCAAGCAGGTCCCGGATACGGAGACCAAGATTCGAATCACCGAAGATGCCGGCGGCATCGAGACCGGTGATATCAAGTGGATCGTGAACCCTTACGACGAGCTTGCCGTCGAGGCGGGACTTCGCCTCAAAGAGGCAGCCGGCGGCGAGGTCGTCGTTGTGTCTCTGGGTGCTGCACGTACCCTTGACGCAGCGCGGACTGCGCTCGCAATGGGCGCTGATCGTGCGGTGATTCTCGACGCCGATGGATTCCAGGGCGGTGATGCCCTGTCCACGGCTAGAGCCCTGTCCAAGGTCGCTGAGAAGGAAGAGTTCGACATAGTATTCGGAGGCCGCCAGGCTATCGACTCTGATGATAGTCAGGTGCCACAGATTGTGGCTGGTCTTCTGGGCTGGCCCCATGCGACGTGGATCACTTCGTTCGAGCATGACGGTGAGAGCGCGACCATCAAGCGAGCTATTGGCGGTGGTAGCGTCGAGGTCGCCAAGGTCAGCTTGCCCGCAGTGTTCACCTGCAATAAGGGGTTGAATGAACCGCGCTATGCGAGCTTGCCGGGAATCATGAAAGCGAAGAGCAAGCCTGTTGCCCGCTACACACCGTCTGATCTGGATCTCGAGGGCGAGACCGGAGCCGATGGGGCTGCCGTGCGGCTGTCCAACTACCATCTGCCCCCACCACGTCCTGCTGGTCGCATCCTTGAGGGCGAGACCAATGATCAAGTCAAGGAGCTCGTTCGGCTCCTTCGTGAAGAAGCCAAGGTCCTTTAGGGCCAGGAAACGGGAGATATTGAGATGACTGACTTTCTTGTTTTCTGTGAAGTGGCCGATGGCCGCGTGAAGGGTTCTGCTCGCGAGTTGTTGGGCAAGGCCCGAGAGCTGAGCGACGGAGGCGATGTCGTTGCCGTGCTTATCGGCAGTGATCTGGGCGCTCTTGGTGGGGGTCTTGGCTCAATGGGTGCGGACACTGTGGTCAAGGTTGACCACGATGCCTGCAGCACCTACGTGCCTGGAGCCTTTGCCGCGGCACTGTCTCAGGTGGTCGATGACCAGAGCCCGGATGTTGTGCTTGGCACCGCGAGCATGGTCGGCAAGGACCTGTTCCCAAGGGCAGCCGCTCTTCTAAACGCTGGTGTCGGCTCCGATGTGGTGGATCTTCGCGAGGGTGATGATGGTGTCGAGGGTGTTCGTCCCCTGTTCGCCGGCAAGTGCCTGGCGGTGGTCTCCGTCAGCAGCGATCCGAAGTTCTTCACCGTTCGAGGCAACTCGTTTGTAATGGGTGATGTCCAGGCTGGTGACGGTGACGTCGAGGACTTCGATGCTGAGCTGGACGATGACTTTGGCTACGAAGTCGTCGATGTGGAGCGTGGCGCTGCGGACAAGGTCGAGCTCACTGAGGCGACCTGCATCATTTCGGGAGGCCGCGCGCTCAAGAGCGTTGAGAACTTCGCCATCTTCGATGAGGCTGCGGGGCTCATGGGTGCTGCAGTGGGTGCTTCGCGCGCTGCCGTTGATGCGGGCTATGCGCCCCACGGCATGCAGGTTGGCCAGACTGGCAAGACGGTGAATCCTTCGCTCTACATTGCCTGCGGAATCAGCGGAGCCATCCAGCATCTTGCTGGCATGCGTACGAGCAAGGTGATTGTGGCCATCAATAAGGATGCGGATGCGCCGATCTTTCAGCACGCCACCTACGGCATTGTCGGTGACCTCTTTGAGGTGGTTCCCGTGCTGACAGAGGAGCTACGCGGCATCCTGGCAGACTAAGCCCACTGCCCGCATCGGAGAATTGGTTCGCGCGATGCGGGCATTGTGGTGCCCCGCCGCCCCGTGGCTTGGGGTCTGATTACGGGCATTGTGCTGCCCCCGGCGGCGAGAGAGGCTCCTGGGCACGAAATTACCCGCGTCTCCTTAAGCTAGGCGGGGATATACGAACTGTGACGGTGAGCTTGTAGGGCAGTACCGTCTCTGTTACAGTCCGCACACTCTAAAACGAGATATTTTCATAACTAGCTAGAAACGTTAAGAAAAGCGAACATTCCGGGTGCCGCTGACGTGGTAACCGATCGGAGAAACATCGAGATGAAATTCCTGTACCAACTCCTTTTGGTCCTTCTGATGGCCCTCGTGGTGCCCATGGTCGCTTGTGCTCCTCCAGCTTCGGGCGATGACGATGATGATGATGATGATGATGATGATGACGGAGCAGCTGATGACGACTTCGAGTTCAACGGTCTGACCTTCTCGCTGCAGCTCACCGCCGTGGCCGCTTCGGGCGACGACGACGACAGCGCTTCGGGCGACGACGACGACAGCGCTTTGGGCGACGACGACGACAGCGCTTCGGGCGACGACGACGACAGCGCTTCGGGCGATGACGACGACAGCGCCGCCGCTGGTGATGACGACGACAGTGCAGCCGCTGGTGACGACGATGACGCCGGTACGCTGGTCACTGTTGACTACACCTTCTCCTACTGGACCGACTACGAGAGTCAGATCCTTCAGTGCGAGCAGACCATCCGCCTTGAAGGCCGTGGTGAGTTCAATGCTGCCGGTGGTGCCGTTGCGGGATGCAATAACTGCACGGGTATCCTCCGGTTCGATGCAACCACTATTGAGGACGTCTCTGATCCTACGAACAACCCCGAGGCTTGCGACGTTGCTGTCCTGGCTGCTGCTCAGGCTGACTTTGGTCAGGCCATGCTCACTGCCGCGCCTGATGGCTACGGTGACTTCCTGAGCATGGGACTGGTTGACGCGACCAGCATGGGCTCGATCGGCCTCGCTCTCGCAGCTGATGGTGGCTATACCGCCGCCGAGATGACGGCTACCTGGGCTGAGTACGAGTTGACCTTTACCCACGCCGGTTACGTCGAGAACATTGTAGATAGTCTCTCAGAGAGCTCTGGGCTGGACACAGTCGCTGCCAACGCGGGTGGAGCCTCCACCTGGTTCGGCTACTGGCAGCTGTTCAAGAATGGCAACGACAATCTCCATGAGGGCGTTGACCTTGATGGCGCCTACGGTGGTCAGGCTCTTTGGGTGATTACTTTCAACCCGCAATAGCCGGTTGGCAGCGCTCCGTAAGGGAGCCTGCATACACAAGCTGATTTGAGAGCGGCGGAGTCGGGAAACCGGCTCCGCCGCTTCTTTTCTTGGTCTACCTGAGCCCGACACCCAGCTGATCGGATCGCAATCTTGGCCCTCATCCATGCCAATGGACTGTCTCTTGCCTACGGCCTGAAGCCACTCTTTGACGCTGCCGAACTTCGCCTCGATGAAGGGGAGCGTGTCTGCCTGGTGGGTCGTAATGGTGAGGGTAAGAGCACCCTGATGAAGGTCCTGGCAGGCCTGGTGGCTCCTGATGCTGGCGAGCTTCATCTCGCCGATCACATTCAGGTCGCCTATCTCCCCCAGGAGGTGCCAAAGGCGCTGGGCGGCTCCCTGCTCGACGTTGTTCTCGCCGGAAGTGCCGGTAGCGCCGCCTTGTTGGACCAATACGAGGAGCTGAGCGCTTCGCTAGACGACTCCGCTGGTCCAGCAGCCTGGGAACAGCTCCAGGCCTTACAGGAGGAGCTGGACCGCAGGGACGGCTGGTCAGTACGTGATGCCGCCCGAGCGTCCATAGAGCGTATTGGCTTGAGCCCCCACGAGTCTTTTGATGAGTTGTCAGGTGGTCGCAAGCGTCAGTCTCTCTTGATTCGCGCCCTGCTCGCCAAGCCAGCAGTCCTTCTCCTGGACGAACCTACGAATCACCTGGATATTCGAGCGATCTCCTGGCTGGAAGATCTGGTTCGCAGTTTCGCAGGGGCTGTCCTTTTCGTTACCCACGACCGAGCTTTCCTCCGCTCCGTATCGACCCGGATTCTGGATCTGGACAGAGGCAAGCTCACCAGTTGGCCGGGTGACTACGACTTGTATCGCGAGCGGAAGGCGGCAGCGCTGGACGTCGAGCTCAAGGCGTGGTCCGAGTTTGACCGGCATCTCAAGCAGGAGGAGACGTGGATCCGCCAGGGGATAAAGGCACGCAGAACCCGCAACGAGGGTCGGGTGCGAGCGCTCAAGAAGCTCCGTGTCGAGCGCAGTCAGCGGCGGGATCGGATTGGGGCTGCAAAGATTACCCTGCAGGAGAGTGATCGCTCTGGCAAGCGAGTGCTAGAGGCAACCCACATCTCTTTCTCCTGGCCCGACAAGCCTGTCGTTGATGACTTCAGTCTGGAGATTCAGCGGGGGGATCGGCTGGGCATCATCGGTCCCAATGGCTGTGGGAAGACCACCCTGTTGCGCCTATTGCTCGCCGAGTTGAGCCCGCAATCCGGCTCGGTTCGGCTGGGTACCAAGCTCGAGCCCCTCTACTTCGACCAACTGCGCGGCCAGCTCGATGAAGACAAGACGGTTCAGCAGAACGTCACGGACAGTGGTGACACGGTCGTGATCAATGGTACCCCTCGGCATGTCATCGGATACCTAGGCGACTTCCTGTTCTCGCCGCAGCGCGCGCGGACTCCCGTTCGCATCCTCTCCGGTGGCGAGCGGAATCGCTTGCTGCTGGCCAAGCTCTTCGTTCACGAGGCGAACCTTCTCATCTTGGATGAGCCAACCAACGATCTCGATGCGGACACGCTAGAGCTGTTGGAGACGACCCTCCTTGAGTACAAGGGGACGCTGATCCTGGTCAGTCACGATCGGGAGTTTCTCAACAACGTCGTAACCAGCTGCATCGCCTTCGACACGGATGGTGTGGTTCGACAGTACGCAGGCGGTTACGACGACTGGCTGGAGCAGCGTCCAAAGCTGCAGGGCGTGCCAACACCAGGCGCACCTCAAGCGATAGATGAGCGAGTCGACCGCGCTTCTTTGCCTGCCCAGGTGAACAAGCTGACCTTCAAGGAGAAGTACGAGCTGGAGCAGCTACCCGGGAAGATCGACATCCTCGAGCGGGAGCAGAGAGCCCTTAATGAGGCTATTGCAGCGCCGGACTTCTTCACAGGCGATCGCGCTGAGGTGAGCCGAGTCACTGGCCGACTCACCGAGATTGAAGGGGAACTGTCCGGGCTCATGGAGCTCTGGGAGTCACTGGAATCCCGCCGCGAGTCCCTGGAGCGCTGAACCTGGCGCCCTGGCTTGCTGCCCCTTAGTCGGTGTCAGGACTCAACAACGGCTAGGCACTTGATCCGGTACACTCGCGGCCTTCTCACAGCTTGGGGGTTCCAGCATGCGTTCCGTAGGTCTCGTTCCGCTCATCGGTCTCTTCGGTTGCTCCTCACCACCCCCCGGGCCGGAGCCCGTGGTTCTTCCGGCGGAAGAACTCGCAGTGGAGCTCCCCAGCGACGGTCTGACACTCGAGGGCAATCTTGCCCTGCCCCAGCGAGTCGATGGGGAGGGCGTACCGGCAGTGGTTCTCGTCCATGGCAGCGGTCCGAACTCCAGGGATGAGGTGGGAGCCGGTCAGCTCAATATGAGCTTCGGCGAGGTAGAGATCGCAGTCTTCGTGGATATCAGCACTGCGCTCAGCAAGGAGGGGGTGGCGGTGCTTCGCTACGACAAGCGCACCTGTACCGCTGCTGGTGGCTACTGCGACAATGACTATCCCGTCCCAGGTACTGATGTTCTGGTGTCGGACTTTGCCTCGGACGCCCTGTCTGCCGTGGCCTGGCTGGGGGAGCAGGAAGGCATTGACCCTCAGCGCATCTTCGTGGTGGGCCACTCTCAGGGCGCAGCGTTGATGCCTGCCCTTCTCGATGGGGATTCCAGCCTAGCTGGTGGAGTAAGTCTGGCCGGAAACTATCGGCCTATCGACGTGATACTGCGTTACCAGTTGGACTTTTCCATGGCTGCCATGGCAGCTGCCGGCTATTCCCAGTCGGTCATTGACAGCCAGCTAGCTGATTTGGTTGAGATGGTGGAGGCGCTGGAGAGCCTGCGTGGCGGGAACTTTCTGGGGACCATCATTGCCGGTATGCCGGTGGGGTTCTGGCAGGACTGGATGGCGATTGGGGACGCCAGGCCAGCGCTTGTGGAGGCGGAGGCCCGCCCCATGCTTGCCATCAATGGGGACTATGACTGGAACATCCCCCACGATCCAGAACTGGTCCTCTGGGGCGATGCGGGGGTCGACACGGTGCTACTTCCCTGTGTCACCCATGCCCTGAACTGCGTCGACGGTAGCGAGGTTGGAGAGGAGGTTGAGCCCGACCTCCTGGATGCTCTGGCCGACTGGCTCCTCCTGCAGTGAGCCTGCCCACAAGGGAGTTGGCTTACTCGGTCTCGTAGCTGGGCGGTGATTCGGGATCGACCGGATCGAGGATGGCCCTCAGGAAGAACAAGCTGGGGACCAACAGGGCGAGCGTGGCCCAGGTGATCGCTACGGCGCGAAGCACCCGTTTGTGCGGTGCCGGTCCCCCTTTGCCTCCGAGCAGT
>CAZEIY010000245.1:0-6554 GCA_964512375.1 uncultured Rickettsiales bacterium
TGACCAACATCCTCTCCTGGTTGCCGCCGATGATCTCCAGAAGGCGACCCTCCGCAGTCTCTGCCAGGTAGAAGAGCGTCTTGTCATTGAGTTGCGCAGATAGAGCAAGCTTCTCGAGCACCCGCGTCTCACGTGGGCGACGGTAGGCAATAAACTCAAGAATCTTGGGGTGCGTCTGCTTGTCCAGCATGTTCAGGAGCATGCGCTCAGGGATGTCTAGGATTCCCTTCTCTGCAGCCTCCACGACCTGTGGGTCACTATCGCCCAGGAGCATGTACATCATCGCCAACAGGACCTTGGGCGGCGCCGGCAGCATGCTGCGAGCCACCGCCATCTTGCCCTTCAACGCGGCGTCACTGACGATGTGCTTGCGTAGCTCTTGGGGGATCTTCAGTCGATCACAGCGCTCTTCAAAGGTGGCTTCATCGTCTGACACCCTTAGAATGTAGCATGCAGGCGGTGTCAGCCCGGCCTTGATGAGCGCCGTGGGAGGTTCAGCAATTCGCGTCGTAGAGTAGCCGCAGCCCCTCAAGGGTGAGATCCTCGACCACTTCTTCGATGGTCTCGCTCTCGGTAGCGATGATCGCAGCGAGACCGCCGGTGGCTAGGATGCGAGGGTTCACATCCTCGCCCAACTCGACACGAACACGGTTCACCAACCCATCTACCAAGCTGACATAGCCGAAGAAGAGCCCTGACTGCATTGAGTGGATTGTGTTGCGTCCAATCACTGTCCTAGGCCTGGCAACCTCTACCTTGGGCAGCTTGCTTGTGCGCCTGGTCAACGCATCAGCTGAGATCTGAAACCCGGGGGCTATGATTCCGCCAAGGTACTCACCCTTCGTGCTCACACAGTCGAAGGTGGTTGCAGTACCGAAGTCGACTACCACACAAGCCGATTGAACTCGCTTGTACGCAGCGACGGCATTGACGATGCGATCCGCACCGACCTCGCGAGGATTGTCGGCGAGAATTGGTAGGCCAGTGCGGATGCCAGGGCCCACCACCAGGGCCTTGACGCCAAAAACTTTCTCGCAGGTGTGCTGCAGAGCTCCGAGTTGGTCGGGCACCACACAGGAGATGATCGCTCCGCTTGGTCGGGCGTCGAGGCCGCTGTTCCGAAACAGATCGAGGAGCAACACGCTCAGTTCATCGGAGGTCCGTCCAGAGATGGTGCGCAGCCGATAGCGCTGCAGCAGTTCCTGCCCCTTCCACACACCGAGCACGATGTTGGTGTTACCTACGTCGATGACGAGCAGCATCAGAGGCTCCCAAGATGTACGTCGCCAGCTACCACAGCCCAGCTTCCGCCCGCATCATCTACCACCTCTAGTGCGCCGCTGTCCTGTACCCCTCGAACCCGAACCAGTTCGTCACGACCTTGTCGTTGCACCCTCACCTCACGCCCAATAAGTGGAGCGACTGCTCGTCGGTAGTGCTGAATCAGTGAATCTGGGCCATTGGCCAGCAGCTCATCTTCGAGACGAAGGAAGTGACCGAGAATCGCTGTGAGCAACTGTCCGCGGCGCAAAGGTGCTGGTACCTGCCCCTCAATCAATTCCTGGATTGAGGTGGCGCGACCACTGAGTTCACCCTGCCAGCCCCCAGGTGGCGGGCTCAGATTCAGACCAACACCAATGATCAGGGCGTCGGGAAGTCTGCCCTCACTCGGGCTGCGCTCACACAGAATGCCACCAAGCTTTTGATCCGCAGCCATGATGTCATTGGGCCACTTCAGCCAGACGTCAGGCAGTAGCTCTTTAGTCGCCTCAATCACCGATACCCCTGCGAGCAGTGTCCAGCGAACTGACTCGGGAGCCTCCACAGCCGGTCTTCGTAGCAAGGAGAATGTGAGGCCTGTTCCGGGGGGTGCCGTCCAGGACCGACCCTGGCGGCCGCGGCCGTGGGTCTGCACATCTGCCAGCACGACCAGTCCTGCCTCCGCGCCACATGTTGCTTCCTGTTGGAGCAGGCTATTGGTCGACGGGAGCCGCTCTTCGTGCTGCAGGCGCAAGCGCAGGCTTAGTTCGTGGGGCAGCCTTATCACTGCACGATGACTTCAAGGGCAAGATCGACTGCACGGCTCTGATGGGTGATCGCCCCACAGGAAATGACATCCACTCCGGTTCTGGCGACGGCCGCAATGGTGTCCAGGGCGATGCCGCCGCTCGCCTCGAGCACAACATCAGGAGCCTCCTGGCGCAGGACAGGAACAATATCGCTCAACTCATCTGGGGAGAAGTTGTCCAGAAGCAAGACCCTTGCCCCGGCCTCTGTCGCCTCCCTGGCCTGCTTGAGGCTCTCTACCTCGACCTGAATCTTCACGAGATGGTGACAGCGCTCCAGCGCCCTTCTCACCGCCTCCGAAATGCCGCCGGCTGCGACGATGTGATTGTCCTTGATCATCACTCCATCATCCAGACCAAACCGATGGTTGTGGCCTCCTCCGATGCGAACCGCGTACTTCTCCAGATGGCGTAACCCAGGTGTCGTCTTGCGTGTGTCCGTCAGCCGCACCTGAGATGGATCGGGAATACGACTGCAGAACTCGCGCGTAAGGGTGGCGATGCCTGACATGCGCTGCGCGAAGTTTAGAGCGACCCGCTCGGCTGTGAGGATACTGGAAAGGCTGCCCTCTACTCTCGCCAATTCAGCGTTCTCGCCTGCGCACTGATGCCCATCTGGGACGACTATGTCGAAGCGAAGGCCCAAATCCACCTGCCGGAACACCTCGGCCATTACCGGCAGACCACAGACGGTCAGCGGCTGACGCGCAAGTACCCGTCCGTATCCTTGTGCCTCCGGCTGGACGACAGCATCGGTCGTGATATCTCCGCTGCCAAGATCTTCGCGTAGAGCCGCGCTCACCGCATCGCGACAGGCGAGGACGTCCAGGGCGGTCGTCTTCATTATTGGAAGCAGACCCTCAAGATCCGTCGCCATCCCCTTCGACCCCCGAGGTTGAGCCGTGGCTAAGCACTTCATCGGCGACCATGGAGCGAACGATTGCTTTGATCTCCTCGCGGAAGTCACTTCCCTCAGCCGTCAACTCTTCAAGGTGGGAAGCTATCGTCTCCCGCAACGTCATTCCACGGTCGGGAGAGGGTCCTGACACCTGCGCGGACTGACTCGACGGCAGGAATGACTCATCGAAGTCAGAAACAGGCAACGAGGCGATCCGCACTGAACTCTCTGAGTGCGAGACGGGGCTGGGTAGAGTTGCAACCTCCTCAAATTCGCCCTGTTTTCGAACCGCTTCCATCTCAGCGGTGTCGGCGGGCCGAATGCTCTGTCTATCGAGGACCGCCATATCATCCATGGACTCTCCCGCATCGAACTCGTAGTCACTGTAGAGCGATTCATCGCTCACACTGTCCTCTCCAGGAGGCGCAAGAGACTCGGAGATCGGAACGGGCCTGTTAAAGGAGGCCGAATCGATGACATCGCGCAACTTCTCAATGAACTCCAGGCCCTGGAAGGGTCGACCGGTACAGGTATCAGCACCTGCAACCTGGCAATGTTCGACCCCCATGCGGTCATCGTGCCTGTAGATCAGCGCAACAACAGGTGCGTGCTCCCCTGTGGTCTTAAGACGGCGACAGAGCTCCTGCCCGGTGATTCCAGGCAGGTCTACTTCTGCGATGACGAGGCGGTGTCCCTCTGCGGCGAACATGTCGAGCGCTTCTTCAGCATTCGTTGTGTCGGTCACATCATCTACCTGGACGGTGAGAAGGGAGCCCCGTACCTGATTAACCAAACCAGGATCGGGGCTCACAACGAGGACCCGATTACTTCTCGACATGACTCTCTCCCAGATCCCCTGTGTGGAACCCGAGAATGGTAGCAGGCGTTCGGTCTGTGTGCATCTTGGCCTCGCCTGTGGACGACGGGTCGTCGATGCTCTACAAGGTGGTCATGCCGCTTCGTCTGACCCACGAGGAACTACTCCAATACCTACATTCCTCTTGCGTGCCCGAGGAGGAGCGGCGCATTGGTTTGGAATGGGAGAAGGAAGCCGTTGACGGTCGAGGAATGCGTCTGCCGTTCGATGGCGAACAGGGTGTAGAGGCAATCCTCAAGGGCATGGCTCGCGACCATCGCTGGCAGGAACAGTTGGAAGGGACCAGAGTGGTCGCTCTTCAACGTGATGGCGAGAGCATTACTCTCGAGCCGGGTGGCCAGATCGAGTATGCGAGCATCCCACGCCGAAGACTGGTCGATATTGAGATCGACATCCGCCGACACCTGGCCGAATTGCAGAGTGTGACCTCAGGATGGGACGCTCACTTCCTTGAATCAGCGTTCACGCCCGTCCAGGACTGCGAGGACATCGCCGTCATACCCAAGGCGCGATACCAGATCATGAACAGCTACCTCCGACCGCGAGGAAAGCTAGCCCACGAGATGATGCGCGGGAGCACATCCGTTCAGGTCGCATTTGACTACCACTCGGCTCAGGACTGCTCGCACAAGTTGGAGGCAGCGCTAGGAGTCACCCCCATTGTCACAGCACTGCTCGCCAACTCACCCCTTGCCCGCGGGTCGGCGAATGGCTCGCTCAGCTATCGAACTCACTGCTGGCAGAACACTGACCCGGAGCGAACCGGCCTGCTCACGGCACTGCATGACAACGGATATAGCTTCGAGGCGTACCTTGAGTGGGCGCTGTCGGTACCGATGATGTTTATGGCCATGGGTCACCAGATCGTTGAGGCGAAGGGTCTGACCTTCGGTAGGTGGATGGCCGATGGGGCCGATGGGCACTGGCCTGACATGAGCGATTTCGAACTGCACCTGACCTCACTCTTCCCTGAGGTTCGCTTAAAGAAGTACGTTGAACTTCGTGGTGCTGATAACGGTTCCCTCACCAACATCCTGGCAGTCGCTGCACTTTGGAAGGGCCTGCTGTATGACCGCTTTGCTCTTGGAGACACCCGAGAGCTCGCTTCGGAGTTACGCGGAGGACGGACTGATGGGGGTGCCAGCGACCTCCTCGACCTCGCGCTGCGCGAGGGTCTGAATGGAGCCTATTCGGGTCGGAGCATCCAGTTGTGGGCAGCTGAACTCATCGATATCGCCGCTGAGGGCCTGATGCACCAGAGCCCTGATGGGCCAGCCGAGGTTGCTTACCTGGCCCCATTGCAAGAGTTGGTAGATTCTGGCCGGTGCCCGGCCACGACTCTTCTTGAGCACTGGCATAAGCAAAGCGAACCGTCCGAAGCGCTGCCGGGCCTCAGCTATCCGCCCTTGGCGGAGATCCCGGCAGTCTCTCCAGAGGCTGGCGCGCTCAGCCCCGGGCTTCTTGACGAATTCGCTCGAAGAGAATGATCCCGGTAGCGACCGAGACATTCAGGCTGGTTACGACGTCCCCGTACAGAGGGATTCCGACTAACTCATCGCATCGCTCCTTGACCTTGGCCCCAACGCCATGGTCTTCGCCTCCCATCACCAGGGCCAGAGCACCGCAGAGGTCCACCTCATAGTAGGCCTTGCTGCCCTCAGCTTCGGCGGCAATGACGCGAATGCCTCTGCGTCGTAGAACTGCCATGGCACTCATCATGCTCTCGCGAACAACGGGAACCTGCTCGGCCGCGCCCATGGCAACTCGCTGCGCATTCGCAGAGAGGGAAGCTCCTCGGCGAGTAGGGATGACAACGACATCTACACCCGAACAGGCTGCGCTCCGCAATACGGCACCTAGATTCTGCTCATACTGCACCTGGTCGAGCATCAGCACGAAGGGCTGACGGCCAGCCGACTCCACCTCGTCCAGGACCTCAGTAAGCGTTCGCGACGGGAGCAACTCTGCGAAGCCGATGACACCGTTGTGTACTGCCGCGCGCGATACTGCGTCGAGTTGTTCTCGTGGCACAGTCCGCCAGCGGCTGCCGCGCTCATGACTGAGTTTCTTGATTAGACTAAGTTTGGGACAATCCCTGGCCCGTTCGTCTACCCAGATCTCGCGGACCCGTCTGGAGTGCTGCAGCGCAACAAGCACCAGATTCCGACCCTCAAGCTGGTCAGGATGGCCCGGTCGATCGACCGCAGGCTCTCTACTACGATCTCCGCGACGTCCTCGGTCAGGCCCTCGCGGGCGGCCCCCACCTCGCTTAGCCACTACAGATCTACAAGAGGTTGGCAGCGAGCTCGGCGAGCTCGGAGCGCTCCCCCTTGCTCAGCGTAATGTGGCCAGCCAGACCCGAACCACGAAAGTGCTCGACGACAAAAACAAGACCGTTAGAGGTGGAGTCCACGTACGGGTTGTCGATCTGGTACGGGTCTCCCGTAGCGATGATCTTGGTGCCTTCCCCTGCCCTGGAGATGATCGTCTTGATCTCGTGCGGAGTGAGGTTTTGCGCCTCGTCAATCACCAGGTATTGGTGTGGAATAGAGCGCCCACGAATATAGGTGAGAGGCTCAATCTCAAGCAGACCCTGGTCGATCAGTTCCTGATAGCCGCGGTTCTTACCGCCCCGACCGTCATTGCGCCCATCGAGAATGAACTCGACGTTGTCGTACACTGGCTTCATCCAAGGGTTTAACTTTTCCTCTAT
>CAZEIY010000246.1:0-5256 GCA_964512375.1 uncultured Rickettsiales bacterium
CAGACACAGGCACCTGGTGCTTCGTGGGACGTCGGTCTATGACGCTGATCAGAAGAGCCTCAAACTGACTATACGAGAGGGTGATACTGATCGGACAGAGGTCATGCTGGATATCGTTGTGGCCGCAGACTTTGCAGATGTCTCACCACAACTCCAGGATGTGATCATCGCCAAGGCGAAGCTCTCGTTCCAGAGACGTCTCCAGGGCAACCCGAGCGTTGACCAGGCACTTCAGCAGGAGCTGTGGCTCACTCAGCAGGCACTGGATCGCAACGAGCCGAACTTGGACCAGGCATGGAATATCCAGCCTGAGTTCCGAACTGTCGGGCGGTCGTCGACTAACCCGCAGATGCAAGCTTCCCAAGGTGAGCAGCAGCGGCAGTGAACAATCCGTTCATTGAGAAGATCCCCTCGCTCTTTCAAGGGATCTCACGGCAAGCTCCTAGCATTAGATTCCCAGGCCAAGTAGCCGACGCGAAGAACCTATCATTCAACGTGGTGGATGGTGCACGGAAGAGGGCGGGCAGCGAGTTTATCGCTGCCCTGCAAGGTTCCACTGCTGAGACTTCCCAGGGGGACAACATCGCCCCCACCGAGCAGTACCGCATGCACCGGATCGAGCGGGACTCTGAGGAGGAGTACGCGATCATCTACGGTCCTGGGGTGTTCCAGGTACTTGACGTGAATAAGGCGGAGTTCGCAATCATCGAAGCCGGGGCAGGGGCTGATGATGGAGACCCGGCGGCGTGGGCATACGTAAACAATGGGAACCCAAGCAGCGAGCACCTGAAGTTCCAGACGATCGCCGATGTGACATTCATTGTGAACTCACGACAGACAGTGAGGTCCACCGACGATGGGGAGCACCTGGATGCCACCACCATGCCGGTCAAGCTGTCACGTATCAATATCGACCCCCTGACATTCCGCCTCGAGCTCACCGAGTGGAAGAGCAGGACCAAGCACCACCAGGTGCTCACTCGGACCACAGCGGGCAACCAGGACGCGACATTCAATCTCAAGTTCGCAGGGGACAAAGGTAGCGTAGTGTTGCCCAGCGACGCATCCGCACAAGAGGTCGAGGATGTCCTCCAGGGCAACGGGTACGACCCCAATGACTTCCTGGAGCAGGACTGCGTCACTGTCTTCGACCCTGACACCAACGAGTCCTATGAGGAGTGTGACGGCAACTGGGTAAGTGTGGACCCAAACGTGGGGACCATTGACGCCCTTGCTATTGATGGGCTTCCTGCCTTCCCCTATGGCAAGGTCATCTGCACTGGTGGGCCACTGAACTACAGGCCGATCAAGATCAGAATATCCCCCGACCTCGAGGTGGAGGATCTGATTGAAGTAGTTGAAGCAACGGGTGGGTCAGCGTACACAATGGACGCTGGGGAGAATGTCAAAGACCCGCAGCCCAGGTTCGCCGACATGAACCTGCCGGCAGCTGACCGGAAGATCTCGGACATCGCGTTCCTTCGGAATAGGTTGGTATTCTCAACAACCTCGTACCTGGTGTTCTCTCAGACTGACGACTTCTACAACTTCTACATGGAGGAGCCCCCTGTCCTGATTGACAGCGACAGGTTCCAGATCCAGATCGCCGGCCAGGAAGTTACGATCGTGTCGCACATGGTCCCGTTCCGCCGATCACTCCTGATCATGGCAACACCGGGCGTGCAGTACGAGGTGCGTGGGACGGACGTCCTGGCCCCTGGCACGGCCAATGTCACACCTACCACAAGGTACGAACTTCAGAACATACCGCCGGCACAGTTCGGCGACCGCCTGTACATGGCTGGGTCAGCCGGCGGGTACAGCGAGCTCCTAGAATACTTCTACGATGAGAACAATGCGAACAACCGTGCGGCCAATCTGACGAAGCACGTCGACGACCTGGTTCCCCCAGTGATGCGGAGGCTCGAAGTCAGCCCATCACAGGAGACTGTGTTCGCGATGCCCACCCTCGATGGCGACCTCGAGCCCAGGACAATCTCAACGAACTCCACAATCGACCTGGAGTGGTCTCTTGCATCGGCCTGGTTCGGCGGCGTTGTTCCACAGCCGTATGACACGGCCAGGATCACCAACGACTCGACCGTCAAGATGGACCCACTGGGGGATGGTTATGGTGACGGCGGTGGTTCAGGTCTTGACAGTTCCTCAATCTCTGGCAAGATCTTCGTCTACCGTGCCTACACGGTTGGCAATGAGCGGAAGCAGTCCGCCTGGTCCGTCTGGGACTTCGACGACGATGCTCTCATGGACATAGCAGTATTCGACCATGAAATCCTGCTCATGCGGAAGAAGCAATACGAGAACGGTGAGATCGCACTTATATTCGATACCCTTGACCTGGGTGAGGCGGTCCGCAACCGGACAGGCTTCTCAACACCGATCCACCTTGACCACCTGATCGAGACCGATTCGGGGGCTACGGACGCCACCACCGGACGAACCTATTGGAACCTCTGGGATTCCAGTACAACGGGGACAGCCGGGTACACCGACACAGGAATCAACCGGCTGGTCGACTACACTGGTGTGGAGTGGGAGATTGACGAGGTCGAGCAAACTAATGATGGGACAAGGGTGTGGGTGGATGATAGCGGCGGGGATCTTGTTGGAACTCTCGTCACGATTGGCAGAGCTGTCGATGCGGAGATGGAGCTGTCCCAGGTATTCGTCAGGGACAAGAAAGAGAAACCGCTTCGAGATGGTCACACGAAGCTGAAGAAGATCAACATCGAGCACAGGCAGACCATGCAGTACGAAACAGTGCTCGAGCATGCCGATACCCTAACACCCGACAGGATGGAAACCCATGGAACCATGGGCGAGGTCGAGCTGTATGGGTTCACACATATGTGGGTCAATGGCTCGTCACCAGACCTCACACTCACCCTCAAGTCCGACAACGCCGGACCATGCACCTGGACATCAGTCGAGTGGCACGGCGAATACGACACCATTACGGAGTAGCACACTATGGGATTTGCAGTACTGGCCGTCATCATGATGGCAGGGATGGCGTACACATCGTACGCCTCTGCCCAAGCGCAGAACGAAATGCTGGCGCAACAGATGGCTGCGAACGCAAGGATGGCCGCAGCGAAGAACAAGCAGATCATCGAGAGGAAGGAAGTCGTCCAAGCCCAAACGAAGGAGTACGCCGACGTTGAAAGTCTGAAGATCGAGAAGCAACGGGCAATCGCACGGGGGAAGATTCGCGTGTCCCAGGCCGAGGGCGGATTGTCAACAGGCGGCTCGGGATCTGGCAAGAGCTTGCTGAACTTCGCAGACTCTGAGTCTTCATTCTCCCATGAGATCCTCGCCTTGAACACAGCGTCCGCGCTCGACAACATCTCCCAGGATGCTGCTCATGGAATCCTTGGCAACGTCGCGAGCTACGAGTCTCAGATCCACCAGGCAATGTTGCAAACCCAAAGCCCGTTCCTGGCCGGCCTCAGCGGAGGTATCCAGGGAGCGGCCACTGGGCTCTCTATGGGTGCTTCGATCTCGACGATCGGCAAGGCATAATGCCAAGCAAACGAAATACCCCGCCTAGAGTGGACATCCCCATGTCCACAGCGGCCCTGAAGGTGGGGGCCCCACAGGTACCTGGTGCACAGTTCATAAGGCCAGGGACCAACACCAAGGACTTCGACATGCTCATGGCGTCCATACGCCACGCCGAGCGTGCTATGTACCAGGCTGCGAACATCGCGAGTAGTGGTAGCGACGATCAAGCCAGAGCACTTGAGGGAGCGGCAGCAGCTGACGGGGATGCTGATGGAGCGATCCTCAAGGAGAAGTTCGAGAACAACATGCTCGATGCCCCACTAAGCCAGGCTGCCATCGACGCTGGGGCTGACCCCAACGAGCAACGAGACACACTGACGGGGATGATCAATTACTACGTGGCGATCGGCAAGGAACCCGAAGAGGCGATCCGCAGATGGATTGAGTATCGGATCCCTACTGCGTATACCCCTGGGGAGAAGCTCGCGTACCAGAAGAAGTTCGTCAAGCCGGCATTCGAGGCAGGACTCAGTTGGTACAACAACAAATATGTCAAAGAGATCCGTGAGAGTATCGGACAGTTTGAAGCTGAGTTCTTGGCGCACGCACCGTTGTTTTCAACAACCGAAGAGATACTGATGGGGGAACCTGGCGATCCAACTGGCCCACGGATCGAGACGGCAACGCACCTTGGGCTCTACGATGCAGGTATCCGCAAAGGCCGTGGTACGAAAGGGTACTTCAAGAAACTACAAGAGGACAGCCCACACTGGGCAAATGCCTCCCGCGCCCAGATGTCCGAGGTGGTTATGTCAGCGATTGAGATATCCACCCACGATGGCAACTACACACGAGCAGAGTTCCTATTGGAGGTCTTGCCGGACGATGTGTCCCCAGAGCGACAGGCAAAGCTCGCCCTGGAAGTGAGAACGAAGAAGCAGGCGACCGCCCTCAGACAGATGCGGGCCGGGATGCCTAAAATGATCCACGATGTACTCGACTCAGTGGGGCAGCAAGCTATAGAGAGATTCCGTATTGCTGTCCAAACAGCTGGGCCTGACACCGCCGCCCAGACCCTGGTTGTCGACTCCATCACAGGCTGGGATATTCAGCAGGCCCGTGATGGTAGGCCGTTCGATGAACGGCAGGCCGTGCTCCTAAATCTCCTGGACGCGATGACGATGCCGGACGCTGATGGGGTACGTCGCCGCGTTCTTTCAGAAGATAGCCCGATCTGGTCCAAGTTGAATATGTACATCGCCTCGATGGATGACGGGGAAGCAGACCGCCAGGCAGCCAGAAAGCGGGTAGTCGAAGATCGCGAATACGTCGCGATCAACAAGACGATCGAACTGATGAGGGCCGAAGAGGCACACAGGAATAACCCGAAGAAGGACAAGGGGACATTCCCTGGGATCAAGATGTCGAAACGTGTGGACGGGATCCTTGTCGAGGTAGATATCAAGACGATCGACCAGCTCGAGGATTACTACGCAGATTTGTACGGTGCCGACTCTGGCCCAATCATCGCAGCAATCGCTGCGACGAGCATCGAGGACAAGTGGGCCGACATCTCTCCAGTCGTACGACGTAGATCCGAGACGTTCACGAAAGCCGCGATAAAGATCGAACTCGACTCAAACTGGCAGACGCCACTGAAGAGGAGAGAGTTGATGCAGGAACTCGCTACAAATCTCAAGGATGGAGAGATCTCTGCGTCGCAGTTCACCC
>CAZEIY010000246.1:5266-6535 GCA_964512375.1 uncultured Rickettsiales bacterium
GAGGGACTACGGCGGCGAGATGGGTAGCCCAGAGTTCCGGGCCTTGGAGCAAAGTGTCCAGAAGGCACACATGCAATCTGCCGGAGCTGCGATCGTACTCCCAGCAGATGTGATGAGTGATGTTGGTTGGGCGTTCCCACAGGACACTCTCCCAGGAGTCCATGAGGGGGCATACAACTTACGACTCGACTTGGCTAGGGAATACCGAACATGGCTCGCGGAGCACTGGCAAGAGAAACAGCAAGACGAGAGAGTCTGGAACGTCGCCAGGACGAAGGAACTACGAGACCTGACAAAGAAATATGTGGAGCTGGCGACCGAACGAGGATTCAAATACTCGCCGAAGGCAGTACAAGCCGCCAAGGCTGACGCGAAGAAGAAAGCCAAGGACGACGAAGAGAACAACAAACAATGACAAACGAACAACAGCCCACAACATCACCTGACCCTGAACAAGTAGAGCGGGGGGGTGATCCACTCGAGCAGATGCCTGTTCCTGGGAACGAGCAGGGAGTGGTCGGTGAAGCTGTTGAGCAGCCTGTTGAACAAGAGATGGTAGACCCTGCACCCGTCCACCCAAACGAACTGCCGGCTGACCCCGGCCAGGTGTCCACAGAGAACCCGGACATTGAGATGGGTGACGGTGGGGAACCGATACAAGACCCAGCAACGAGAGACCAGGAGGTCTCCTACGATCCTACTTCGCCTGAAGCGGTGGCCGAAGATGATGCCCAGCAGGAACAGGACGCCAAGCAGGTCGTTGGCATGCGACGACCAGGACCACCTAAAGAGGCAGTGGAAGATTATGAGGGGCAAGAAGATCCTGGTCTCGTGAAGTGGCGATCGACGTGGACGGAGGAGCAAGCTCAGGACATTGAGGACGGGGTGGACGACCTGATCCGCCAGGGGTACACAGAAAGTAACGCTAGGCGAGTCGTGGAGGGCGGGGTTTATACCTGGGCTGTGGATTTGATGGCCGGCGGCCCTATGGCTACCCAGAATATCCCAGCCGCTGTGTCGGTCTGGGCGGGCGGCCTGCACACGGACATCATGCCAGTCCCACGATTCGTTCCCAAAGCACTGATGGTAGGTGACCCTGATGAGGTCGGGAGGAGAGCAATGCTCAACCTCCCTTCATATGGGGAGAACCTCTTCTTGATCACAGGGAATGAGGCTGACCTCCTTAGACGACCCAGCTGGATAGACCAGCGGGATGAAATCTGGGGCAAGATGGGCGATGACACGCCAGGGGCGGAGGTGGTGGAGCTC
>CAZEIY010000247.1:0-4223 GCA_964512375.1 uncultured Rickettsiales bacterium
GGTGAACACGCGGGGAGTCTCCCTGGGTCTTTCGACCTATTGCTCGCTGAGGTACCAGGGGCGGTGGTTCTCTTGGGGGCGGGTGAGCGCGAACCACACGTTCTTGAGCTCGTCCTGCCAGTATAGAATCCGCTTCTTCGTGTAGAAGAACGTGTAGGGCTGCTCATCATAAATGAGCTTGTGGAACGACTTGGAGAGTCGCACGCGCTCGTCGAAGTCGAACTCAGCCCGCATGTCGTCGATGATCTTGTCGGCGTCGGCGTTGCGGAAACCCACGTAGTTGCTTCCCTTGGGCACATCGGCCTGACTGGAGTGCCAGATCTGGTGGAAGTCCACTTCGGTGCCAGTCGCCCAGGCGAGAGTCATCGCGTCGTAGTCACGTTCGTCCTTCTTCTTGAGGTGCACAGCCCAGTCGAGGGGCTGCACGTTCATCTTGACGCCAATCTGTGCGAGGTCCTCTTTGAAGATGTTCCCCATGGTCACGTATTCATCGCCGCCGCCATACACGATCAGAGTGAAGTCGAACTCGATCAGGTTGCCATCAAATGTCTTGTCGCGAAGGCCGTTGTCGTTAGTGTCGCTCCAGCCGGCCTCGTCGAGCAACTCAGCCGCCTTATCGAGGTCGAAGGGGATGGGCACGAGCGTACTGTTGTAGTAGGGCAGGTTCGCGTCAATCGGGCCAGTGCTTCGGGTGCCAAGTCCCATGAAGACGTCGTCGAGGATGCCCTGCGCATTGAAGGCATGCGACATGGCCCAGCGCACGCGCTTGTCCCCAAACCAGGGTCGGTCAGCGTTCCAGCCAATGTAGTAGAAGCCAAAGGCCCAGTACTCACCACCCTCGAGAGAGCCATCCTTGAAGGGGGAGTCCTCTTTGCCTTCGACCACCTCGGCTCGATATTGAGCCGGCTGCAGAGCGCTCAGGCTGAGCTCTTCCGTCCGGAGCTTGCGGGGCCATGATGTCTGGTCCTTGAGGATCTGGTAGATGACCTTGTCGAACGCGTTGCCACCCATGGGGTGCTGCCTGTTCCGTTCGAGAGTAACCGCAACACCGGGCTCATAGCTGACGAACCGATAGGGTCCGCAGCCCAGGGCATTTGGGTTGTACCAGTGGTCCTGAAAGCGCGCGCCGATGATTTCGTCGCTGTAGGGATTACCGTCCTCATCGAAGGCGTAGAGGAACCTGGCTGTTGGGCCGATTCCCGGAACGATAGAACTCAAGTTGGTGTAGAGCTTCTTCTTGAACTTGATGCGGAAGGTGTAGTCATCAAGTGCTTCGTAGCTGTCAACTTCGCTGAGATAGCTGCGCGAAGCGGCCGCACCGGTGACGTCCGAGTTCATGATCATGTCGAGCTGGAATTTCACGTCATGAGCGGTGACTTTGTGCTCACCCTTGAGCCATTCGAACTGACCGCTCGCGAAGTCCAATGCCGGCTCATGCCAGTAGATGTCGCGGCGCATCTTGTAGGTGAAGGTCTTGTAGTCATCCTCAATCTTGAGGTGGTACGCCAACTCAGGTCCAAAGCGCGTCGGGTCCTTGCGGTGGCGGTTGATCATTCCGAGGTGATTGAAGGTCTCGATCTTCGATACATCGGCCCCATTTTCGGCAACATAGTTCAGGCCTTTCGGGTCTGAACCGAGCTGAAGCAACAAGGTGCCGCCAGCCTTGGCGTCCGCAGGCAACCACGGACTGGGGTCACGGCTGAGGGCGTTGTCTGGGTCGGAGAAGGCCTCGGTGATGTAGTCGGGCTCAGGAGAACCGTAGATGCCACCGGATTGCGCCCGGCCTGAAGCCGCACCTCCGGGCGCTCCTACCACACCTTCTTCGAGTTGCTTCTCGACGGCGCTGAGGCGCTGTTCCATCTTGATTTGCCGACGCTCGGTTCGGTCACCCTGCCAGATGCTGATGATCGTGGCGATTAGCAGAACAGCGAGCAACAACACACCAGCGAGAGTGCTGAGAAAACCCCGGGTCATAGCCTCTTCCTTTCGATGGACGACGCAAGCTACATACGGGGGGACAGGCTGTCAATTTCGCATTGGACTACAGCCGCGCGAGTACACGCCCCCGCGTGAGGAGTCGTTAGCTAACGCAGTGAGCAGTGTTAGCCAGCACAGAGGGGCTGGGCTGGCCCTGTCAGCTGTTTACGGTGGGCCAGAGCAGAAGGCCTGCAGAGTTGGTCCGTCGACGAGGCTCTCAGGGCAGGTCGAGGAGGAAGGACCGAACATCTGCGAGGGATTCTCCCCCCGTCAGGAGCATGAGCAGGCGGTCAACGCCCATGGCGTTGCCGGCACAAGGCGGCAGGCCGGCTTCCAGAGCGCCCAGGAAGCCCTGGTCGACCGGGTAGGGGGCCTTGCCCAGTTCAATGCGCCTCGCATTCTCAGAGGCGATGCGTGCGCGCTGCTCCGCGGGATCGAGCAGCTCGAAGTAGCCGTTGCCCAGCTCGATGCCGCAAGCATAGAGCTCGAAGCGAGCGGCACTCAGACCCTCGTCGGAATCCCTCCCGGGTCGAATCCTCGAGAGCGCAGCCCGGTCCGTTGGCCAGTCCGTAACAAAACAAGGCCGGTCGATTCCGAGCTTTGGCTGTACGACGACAGCGAGGAGCAGATCCACGAGTTGCTCTCTGTTTGCCGGTCTCGGCGCCTTGACCCCAGCGGCGCGCAGAGCCATGCCCAGTCGGCCCTCTGGATCGGCAACCGGATCCAGCCCAGCGTACTCGTCAAAGGCCTCTCGGAAGGTCAGGCGACGGAAGGGAGGAGCAGCGACGCCTGCCGCGGACGCGTGGTTTCCGTGTCGCAGCACTCCCTGAGCGAAGCTTTCGGCGAGGGTGCGGACGAGTTCCTCGGTTTCATCCATGAGTACGTCGTCATCGGCGCCTGGCAGGTACCACTCGAGCATGGTGAATTCGGGCTCATGGAAGCGACCGCGCTCTCCATCGCGCCAGGCAGGTGCGATCTGATGGATGGCTCCCGAGCCGGCGGCTAGCAGGCGCTTCATGTGGTATTCGGGGCTGGTTCGGAGCCAAGACGTCGACGATGGCCCATCGCCTCCACCGGGCTGAAGCACTACTTCAATGGCATCGACATGAGCATCCACACCGGGGGAGGTGACAATGGCGGGAGTCGTTACTTCCAGCGAGTCGCGCTGGACGAAGAAGGTGCGGATCGCTCGGAGGACCGCAGCCCGCGTTCGCAGGCTCTCCATGGCTACTTTTTCACCCGCTCCATGTAGTCGCCGGTGCGGGTGTCGATGCGCACCCATTCTCCCTCGTTCACGAACAAGGGCACATTTACGGTGGCGCCAGTGCTCAAGGTAGCGGGCTTGGTCGTACCCTGGGCGGTGTCGCCCTTGACGCCGGGCTCGCATTGAGTGATTTCCAATTCCACGAAGTTGGGCGGTTCCACCGAGATGGCCCTGCCCTTCCACATGAGCACTCGGGCCTCCATGTTCTCTTCCATCCACTTCGAGGCATCACCCAGGGCCTCTACCGAGAGGGCCAGCTGGTCGTAGCTGACCGAGTCCATGAAGTGGTACCCCTCGCTATCGTGATAGAGGAACTGGCAGGTGCGTTCCTCGACGTCTGCTTTCGGCATCTTCTCGTTGGACTTCACGGTACGTTCGAGGGTGTTCCCCGTAAGGAAACTACGAACCCGGATGCGCGTGAAGGCCTGCCCCTTGCCAGGCTTGACGAAGTCGGAGGAGACGATGATGCCGGGCTCACCGTTGATCTCGAGCTTCACTCCCTTGCGGAGTTCGGTGTGGCTCAACATGGACATGGGCAGCTCCTGGGCAAGCGAGGGGTCGGTCGGGATGCGGCGGCACTGTACACTGCGAACCAGGCCAAGGAAACAGGAAGTCGGAACTGATGCCCGAGCTGGTCGTGTTGCTGCTCCGCCCTGGACCGGGCTACAGTCACATCCCGCTCAGGTCCGGGGAGAAGTAAGTGACCCAATCAGTCTCACAGCGTTCGTGGCGTAAAGCCTTTGTGCAGGGCGTCGCTGCGGCTCATGATGTCGCGCAGCTCCGTGGTGTCTCCGAGACGGAGCTTGCTGGTATCGACGAGGCTCATCGGCAGTTCCCGTTTCGAACAACCGACTACTATCTCGCCCTGGCAAATCCTGAGGATCGCAATGACCCAATTCTGGCGCAGGTGTTCGCCGACCCTCGGGAAATGGACGAGAACACACCGGACTACTGCTCTGATGCGGTAGGGGATCTCGACCCA
>CAZEIY010000247.1:4233-6527 GCA_964512375.1 uncultured Rickettsiales bacterium
GGGGGGGGGGGGGGAGGGGGACGCTCTCCTGATCACCACCTCAGCCTGTCCGGTCCACTGCCGGTTTTGTTTTCGGCGCAACTACCCGTATGAGGAGTTGGCTGATGCTGGCGCTGATATGCGGCGAGCGCTGGCTGTGATTCGCGAGGACCCAACTATCACGGAGGTCATTCTCTCGGGTGGTGATCCACTGAGCATGTCGGAGGACTCACTCGCGTCTCTCCTCGGCGAGATCACAAAGATCAGGCATCTTCGCCGACTGAGGGTTCACAGCCGATATCCAGTCGTGCTGCCTGAGCGTATTGGGGATGATCTGGTTCGGGTTCTTGCCAGCTGTGGCCTTCCTGTCTGGCTGGTGACGCACTTCAATCATCCTCGAGAGCTTACGGAAGCGGCGCTGGCCAGCTGTCAGCGACTACAGAAGGCGGGGGTGTCGGTGCTCAATCAGAGCGTTCTCCTGGCCGGCGTGAATGACAGTGAGCTGGTGTTGCAGGAACTGTTCGAGGGACTCCTGGATGCGGGTATTAAGCCCTACTACCTGCACCAACTTGACCAGGTGATCGGTGTCTCTCATTTCGAGGTGGCTCCAGAACGGGGTGTCCAAATGTACGAGAATCTTCGCTCCAGACTCTCTGGCATCGGCCTGCCGTCCTTTGTTCGTGATCTGCCGGGTCGACTTGCCAAGACCCCATTCTCGCTGCTCCTCGCGATGTTCATGGCGGCCACGGTCATGGGGGCCTGTCGTGGCTCCGAATCGTCTGAGGTGGGCACTCCCAAGAGCCAGGGGGCTGGGGTGACGGCAACTCCTGTAGCGGCGCTGGATCAGGCCGCTGCGGAGCTGCCCGGCGTCGCCGATGGATTGCAGGCGGCCAATCGTTCTCAGACGGAATCAGTACGGCAGATCTCTGCCAATAGTCCCCCGCTTGCCCGCGTAGATCGTCTTCTCTCTGCTGATCTGGGAGGGGATGGTGCGTCGGAGTTGTTTGTTGGGACAGGAGATGAGGTCCGCTGGGGGGAGTGGTCGGCTGGCGCCAGAGGGCCCGATCTTCGTTGGGTCTACAAGGGGAGGGGGATGCTGCAGGCTTGGCTGGCCCATGACCTCGATGGCGACGGTCGTGAAGAAGTCGTGCTGGCGTTTGGCAGGGGCAGGGGGTTTCCGAATGCTGCCCTCGAGGTAGTGCTCATCGAACAGCGTGGAGATAGCCCAGTGAGTTCTTTGCTCACGCATTCGAACGGACCGAGGAATCAGGTGACTTCGCTTCAGGCCTGGCCGCGCAAGGATGGCAGCTTCGATGTCTACCTGGCGGCCTTCGAGACACGCTTCATGGTTCGCGGTGGGGTGCTCTCAAGGGACGGGGACGGAGTGAGCTGGATGCCGGGCCATACGATTCGCATGGGAATGGCGCGGGCGGTCGGAGACTTCGATGGCGATGGTCGGCCTGAGGTGGCTGTGGGTCGACTCTACGGCGACAAGAAGGGGGAGCATGGTGATCTGCGGTTGCTGCAGGAAGATGGCAGCAGCGAGGCGATCGCGACGCTTCGTGGGGTGCGGGCGCTCGGCGCTTCTGATCTGGATGGCGATGGGCGCCCTGAGTTGCTCTTCGGTGATGGCTGGCACATCAACTATGGAAAGCTGGCGCGTTATCGCCCCAGCATCGCGCGCCGCAGCTCTACGGGCTGGCAAGTGGAGCTTCTTGAGCAGAGTGACCAACAGTACGCGGTCGAGAAGATCGCTGGTGTCGGGGGCTTTGTTCTTGCTGGTGGAAACGCCGAAGTACGGGTCTATCGCTCCGCTGGCACGGTATGGAAGACCGTCTCTGGCCCATGGCCCAGCAGCATGAGTGGGGCCTGGGCGGTCCTGCCGGGGCGTGGAGTTGTTGTTGGAGGAGAAGTGCTCTCAGGCCCTTATCCTCTGCCTTAGCCCTGAGGTCGGGAGCGGCGTCGACAGAGCCTGGCCTCCTCTTCCTTCAGGTCACGTCCCGCTTGCAGAACATGGCGAGGGCAAGGCCACCCAGAAGTACGCCCCAAGCCACAGTCGCGATGAGCGGTTGCCCCAGCATTGTCCAGGCCGTCTCGGGTAGCGCTGCCGCTTCGGCAGCCAACCTGGCACTGGCTGCGTCGACTTCCTGCGCCGCCCATGCGCCCCCCCACGGACCATGCACCTCGAAGAGGTCGCGCCCAGCCCAGATGTTCCAGCGGCTGACCGCCAGGACCATCTCGGCACTATCCAGATCGCTTCTTCCCCACAGTCCCAGAATAGAGTGCAGGAAGAAGTCTGCGAAGAGGATGAGCAT
>CAZEIY010000248.1:0-6491 GCA_964512375.1 uncultured Rickettsiales bacterium
TCCGGCAGTGCAACGCGCCGTCGAAGAGTTCTTCGGCAAGGATGCCAATCGCTCAGTAAATCCTGACGAAGTCGTTGCCATGGGCGCTGCTGTCCAGGGCGGCGTGTTCACCGGTCAGGTCTCTGAGGTCCTACTACTGGATGTCACCCCACTGAGTCTGGGAATCGAGACTCTCGGTGGCGTAATGACCAAGCTCATCGAGCGCAACACTACGGTCCCTTGCGAGAAGTCCGAAGTCTTCAGCACTGCTGCTGACAATCAGACCGCTGTCGACATCCACGTCCTGCAAGGTGAGCGTGAGTTCAGCCGCGACAACCGCACTATGGGCCGCTTTCAGTTGGTCGGGCTCCCCCCAGCCCCGCGCGGCGTACCCCAGGTCGAGGTCAAGTTTGAGATCGACTCCGACGGCATCGTCCACGTGTCCGCCAAGGACAAGGCTACGGGCAAGGAACAGAGCATCAAGATTGAGGCCAGCTCTGGTCTGAGCAAAGAAGAGATCGACGGGTTGGTGCAAGAGGCCGAGAGCCACGCTGAGGAAGACAAGGTGCAACGCGAAGTCGTCGAGAAGCGCAACACCCTGGACACAGTCATCTACCAGACGGACAAGCTCCTCAAGGAGAACGCCGAGAAGGTGCCCGCCGAAACCAAGGAGAAGCTCGAAGCCATGCTCGAGCGAGGGCGCAAGGCGGTCGAAGCCGAGGACGCAGAAGAGATCGAGGCGGTACTCACCGACATCGAGAGCCTCAACCACGAGCTGGCCGAGGCCATGTACAAGACCGAGGGCGCTGCACCTGGGGCTGGTGAGCAGGGCTTCGAGCAAGCTGCAGCCGGAGCGGACCAGTCCGCCGATGACAACGTCATCGACGCTGAGTTCGAAGAGAGCAACTAGCTCGCCATCGAGCGAGATTCGAGGCCTCGGGGCGACCGCTCCGAGGCCTCGTTGGTTCTGCAGCCTGGCGTGATGTAGGCGCTGTGCTAGCATTGCTATCATTCAGTGATAGCAGTGAGGGGCCAGATGCCAGCCAAACGAGTTCAGTTCAACGTACGAGTCCGTGAAGAGGTCGCGCAGGACCTCCGTGCTGAGGCCGCTCTGCGCGCCATCGGCATGGGTGAGTTGGTGGAGCTTCTCAACGAGAACTACCGAGCCGGAACCCGCAGCGGACACTGGCTGGAGTTGGACCCACCGCTGGAAGCTGCCTTGACTGCGCTCGCCGCGGTTCGAAGCGAGGACCCCGAGCGAGTGCTCCAGAGTCTGGTCGCCGGGGTCGTTCGACAGCAACTGCAGAGCATCCTCGACCACCTACCCAGTCACGAGAGCATTCTCAGTAGCGAAGTCATCGCAGCCATCGGTAGTCAGGCCTCCACTGCTTCTCCCGCCATCGAGCAAGAGGTTGTACAGCCGCCCCCACAGCCAGAGGCTACCGACTCGCTCGATGAACTGGAGATTGACGCGTCCGGCTGGATCGAGCCCGATGATGAGGCGCTCAGCCTCGAGTCCATCGAGCTCGAGGCCATCTCCGATGCTGACATTGCCATCGAGGCGATGGAGTGGGACGAAGAAGAGAGCGATAGCGAGGGGCTCGACCCGGAGAGCAATGAGAGCCTCGCCGATGGGGTGGGCACGCTCGTTCCCCCGTGGTCAGGGGACGACGACCGACGCCGGCGCTCGCGCGAGGTCACACTGAGCGTCGCCGATCAGCAACTGTTCGACAACCTTCCTGAGGGACTGCCCCGCACAGGGGACGAGTTGCGTCGATTCAGGGAGCAATATGGCCTGAGCGCAAGCGCGCTGGGGAGCATGTGTGGCGTCACCCAGGTGGCGGTCGGTCTATGGGAGCGCAAGGGTCCATTACCGGCGCCCATACTGCTCAAACTTGGGACTGGCCTGCGCCGCTACTTTTCATAGCCAAGAAGGCAAGCGCTGGTGGCTTCTGGTGCTACTCAACCCCTTGTGCGAAAGTTCGCCGATGCAACGCTCACCCTCCCATCTGTTCTCCCTACTCCTCATCCTCCTCTTCAGCGCCACTGCAGGCTGCATGGCCTCCGTGCAGGTTCGGCTCCTGCAGCCTGCCGAAGTGACCCTCCCAGCCCATGTAAAAAACATCGCTGTCGTCGACCGCAGCGCAGTCGGGGATGCTGGCGAGGGCTTCTTATCGGTAATCGAGGGAATCTTCACCGACGAAACCATCCTTGGTGATCGAGGGGGCGCCGAAGAGGCCATTCAACAACTGTCCCTGACGCTGTCAGAGTCTCCGCGCTTCCATGCCACCCCGGTGCGTGCCAGCCGTAAAGAGGTCGGTTCGAGTCTCTTCGACGACCAGCTCTCACAGGATGTCGTTGAGAAGTTGTGCGCCGACACCAATGCCCAGGCGCTCGTCGCACTGGAGTACTTTGACTCCGACACCAACACCAACCATGACAAGAGGCGGCACGAATCCACCGACAGCGACGGCAATAAGGTGGTCGACATTGTCCACTCGGTCTCACGCACCACGGAGGTAACCCTCACCTGGCGAGTCTACGACGCCACAGAGGCGATACTCCTCGACGAACTCGAGGAAGCCACCATCACCGACGTAGACCGCGGCTCGGGTTCCTCTGAGAGCGCCGCGTGGAACCAACTGTCCGACCCCGAAGACACCATCGAGGCGATCGGTAAACAGGCCGGCCAGGAATATGGTCGCCGCATTGCTCCGTCGTATGTGTTCAAGAATCGACAGTACTACGGCGACAAGGATGACCGACTCAAAGAAGCAGCTGCCGAGGTGCGCGATGACCGCTGGGAGCAGGCTGCTGCCCTGTGGCGGCAGATCCTCGAAGACGCCGACCCCGAGCTTGCCGGTCGAGCTGCCTACAACCTGGCCCTCTCCCTCGAGCTGGGTGGCCTCATTGACGAGGCGATCGAGATGTCGAGCCGCGCCGTCGAGTTGCTCGATAACGGGCAGGCAAGAAGCTACCGCCAGACGCTCATTGAGCGAGCACGAGATCTCGCTCGCCTCGACACCCAGATGGAAGGTGCTGCTGAGTAGGGATAGCCCTAGAGAAGGCTACCGATTCGCGCACCCAGACGAACTGTCTGGCCTGGCTGAACCGACCACTCGACCCGGCCCGGCTCGAAGAGCAGTACTACAGTGCTGCCCATCTCGAAGCATCCAAGCTCTTCGCAACGGCTAACAGACAAGGGCTCAATGAAGTCCTTGTCCTCCGCGGGTGTGCCCGTGTTCGTGACCAGCGGCGCTGCGACCATGCGCATGCGCCCTACGCCGAAGGCACCGACCATCACACAGGCAAGTTCTCCCGCGTCCGTGGCCAGGCGGAGGATCAGCCGCTCGTTGCGCGCAAACAGGTCCCGGATTCGCCGGGTAGCCCCCGGAAAGACGGGCCACAGTCGTCCCGGTCTGTAACGAAAGCCCAACAAGGTGCCCTCACGAGCGCTATGAACCCGGTGATAGTCCTTCGGACTCAGATAGATGACGGCAAACTCACCATTCTCATAGCGGGTATCCCCATCAAGCAGATCAGCGACTGCATAGTCCAGCTCGCCCGCCTGAGGTAGACGCCCTTGGGACACCCTGCCCACGGCATAGACGGCACCATCCACAGGAGAGACGATGGCGTCCGGCGCCGAATCGATGGGCCGGACCCCTGGCTTGAGTGCTCGCACAAAAAAACGGGCTAGAGATGAATAGTCGTCGATCCCCCCCTGACACTCTTCGAGATTGACCCCGTAGTGAGCGACGTACCAGCGCAGCAGCAAGCGGTGCGCAAAGCGTGGTAGAGACAGCCGGGTGAAGGCGCCCATCAGCCTGGAGACACGCCCACGCGGCAGAATCGACAGCAGGCTGACCACCAGGGCATCTTTCATCGCCACGCGAGGATACACGGCAGGACTTGACACCGGCCTCGCACTGGTTAGCTTTCTGCCTTCTCGAAGGAGACCATCGTGTCTGGCAAGCGTGACTACTACGAAGTTCTTGGCGTCTCTCGTGAGGCAAGTGACAAGGAGTTGAAGAAGGCGTATCGCCAACTCGCCCTGAAAAACCACCCCGACCGAAATCCTGGTGACAAGGCTGCTGAGGGCCGCTTCAAGGAGGCCGCTGAAGCCTACGAAGTGCTCTCCAACGAGGACAAGCGGAGCATGTACGACCGGTTCGGCCACGATGGCCTGCGTGGTGCCGGGTACCAGGGCTTCTCCGGCGGGGTCGATGACATCTTCTCGGCCTTCGGCGACATGTTCTCTGATCTCTTCGGCTTCGGCGGAGGAGGGCGGCGGAGACGTGGGGGAAATGGCCCTGGGCGCGGCTCAGACCTCCGCTATGACCTGGTCATCGACTTCGACTCAGCGGCCTTCGGTACCACCGAAGAGATCTCAATCCACCGCGAGGAAGACTGCGAGGGCTGCGACGGTACCGGCGGAAAGCCGGGCACCGAGCCTGAAGTCTGCGGGACGTGCGGCGGTCGGGGCGAGGTCATCCAGCAGCAGAGCTTCCTGCAGATCCGCACCGCCTGCCCCAGCTGCCGTGGAGCCGGCCAACGCTATGCTGAAGCCTGCTCGGACTGCGACGGCCGCAAGCGAATCGCGCAAGAGCGAGAACTCAGTGTGACTATCCCCGCCGGAGTCGACGACGGCATGCAGTTGCGGCTGAGTAACGAGGGAGAGGCCGGCGCCCGGGGAGGCCCGCCCGGAGACCTCTATGTGGTGCTCCGAGTACAGCCACACGAGATCTTCGAGCGCCACGGAGACGACGTCGTCTGCCGGCTCGACCTCACGTTCTCCCAGGCCGCCCTCGGCGACGAGATGAACGTACCAACCCTCGAAGGCGAGGCCAACCTCACTATCCCCTCAGGTACTCGCACGGGAACTCTGCTGCGTCTTCCTGGTCAGGGCGTTCCCAATGTCCGCTCCGGCCATCGCGGCGATCAGGTAATGCAGGCCTTCATCGAGACCCCCAGCTCGCTGACTGACCGGCAGAAGGAGTTACTCCGTGAGTTCGCCGCAATCGATGGGAAGAAGGTGAAGGAACGCGAAGGCCACGGCAACTTGCGCCGCTTCCTCTCCCGTCTCGCTGGCCACGAGGGATGACAGGACACCTCGCTCGACTCACGCTGGTAGCTCTCCTGGTCGCAGCACCCATCTCGGGCACGCAGGCAACTGAAGGAGGGATCAGCGCACACCTCCGCGCGCTGGAGACCGGTAGAAGCGGCGGTGAAGTACGGGTGCGGCTCGAGCTGAGTTGGGCAGGCCGACCGGAACTTCACCTCATCGCTGCACCCAGCATCGAGGTCCCCACCAACGGCGCCTTACGTGCCGGCCTGAGTCGAAGCCGCTTTGACGGAACGGTAACTCGCTGGTCACACGACGCCATAGTCACCCTTCCCCGAAGCTCAGGTCCCTGGACCGTGGGTCCGGCCCGAGTCACCGTGCGTAGCCGGGACGGCACGGAGCAGGAGGTGGTCGCTGCGGCAATCCGTACTGGCCGCGCCAACCGCAACGCTCACCTCCTCCGCCAGGCACTCGGCAATGGCATCGTCGTGTGCTTCGCCTTGTTCTTTGGCCTCTGGCGCTACAGGCGACTCGAGGCGAAGGAAGAACCCGCACGCAGTTCCCTGGCTGAGCTCATCACCCAGGGCCACGCGGCAGCCTCGACGTCACCCCAGGGTCGCGCTTCGCAAGAAATGCTTGAGGCTTTGCTGAAGCTACGGCTGGCCCTGACAGGCCAACCTGTGGAGAATGGCGCGCTGTGGACGCCTGAACAGATCCGAGAGCGAATCGATCAAATTCGATTCGGAGGGGAAGAAGTCCCCGCTGATGAGTGTTTGCAGATGCTGCGAGCCATGGAGCACGCAGCAGCAACGAGCGGCACGCCTGGACGTGTCCGAACAGGGAGCGAAGAAAGCCATGAGTGAAGCAGTAACAAACCTCGAACAGGTACGCAGTGACCTTGAGCGGGTGAGCGAACATTTCGGCGCGCTACGTGAAGAGATCGGCCGAGTGGTGGTCGGCCAGAAACACATGATCGAGCGCATCCTCGTCGCCCTCCTCGCTGACGGACACATCCTCCTCGAGGGTGTCCCCGGGCTGGCGAAGACCACGGCGGTCAAGGCGGTCGCAGATTCCATCGCGACAAGCTTCCGGCGGATCTCGTTCACGCCCGACCTGCTACCCGCCGACATTCTAGGCACCCAGATCTACGAGCCCAAGACCGGTGATTTCTCAGTGAAACAGGGGCCGATCTTCACCAACATCCTTCTGGCCGATGAGATAAACCGCGCGCCGGCCAAGGTCCAAAGTGCCCTTCTGGAAGCCATGCAGGAACGCCAGGTCACCATTGGAGATCAGGCCTTCCAGTTGCCCCGTCCCTTTCTGGTGCTTGCCACGCAGAATCCCATCGAGCAGGAGGGCACCTACCCCCTGCCCGAAGCGCAGATAGACCGCTTCATGTTGAAGATTCGAGTCGAGTACCCCACTCGCGAAGAAGAGAAGCTGATTC
>CAZEIY010000249.1:0-6473 GCA_964512375.1 uncultured Rickettsiales bacterium
CGGGTGTCAGAGAGCTTTGCTGATGTGCTGCTTCTTACGGATGGCCTGAGCACTGTAGGTGCTGTGCTCCAGGAGAGCCGACTTCGTGGAGTTGCTGCCGGACAGGGCGGGGAGTTCCTTGAACTGGGCTTCGTCCGACGCAGGGAGCAACATGCTGTCGCAGTGGGGCAGTTGGTCGTCTCCAGCGGAGAGGACGGGCTCTTTCCCGAGGGAGTCCCGCTGGCCAGGGTCAGCGAAGTACAGGTGCCACAGACGGGGCTCTTCCTGGAGATTACGCTTGAGTCTGTTGCTGACCTCGAACGAGTCGAAGAAGTCCTGGTGCTCGTCGAGGAGGGCATCGGTGCCTTTCAGTTCCCCGAGTCAGAACCTCCCTCAGTGCCGATCGATGTCGAGTCAGGCGGGGACGCTCCCACCTTCCTCGATCCTGCGGGCTCGTGATGATGAACGCTCCATCTCGCCTCGTCCTTCCTGGAGACGGGCTGGGCCGAATGAGCCTCAGGCCTTCCCGCACAGCTCTGGGCGCTGGCTTTGGTGCTTCCTGGTTGCTTGTACAGAGTTCGCTGCTGCCGGCTCTGGGCATCGCTTCGTTGCCCTTTGATCCCATCGTCCCCCTGCTTGTCGCGTGGTGTCTGAGTTCTCGCCGAGCCGAGGCTGTCTGGCTGGCTATTGGTCTGGGACTTCTGGCGGATTCCCTCTCCGGCGCTGCCAGTTCTCGTCTCTTGATGCGCTACCTCCTGGTGGTGATGCTTGCCAGTCCTGCGCAGGGCCACATTGTGCTGCGGGATCGTTGGATGCCAACCCTCGGCGTCGCTGTGCTCTGTGTCGTCTCTGGCTTTCTCGTCTATTTGTTTCCGGCGCTCATAGGAGCTGAGTTGGAGAGCGATCTGAGCTCTGTGCCAGGGGAAGTCCTTGCCGCGTGTCTCGGTAGTGTTCTGCTTTGGCCGGTTCTGATGCGGCTCGCGTGCTCGCCAGGGCCGAGGGCACGCAGCTTCGGGCGGAGTCCATGACGATGGGGCCCTCGACTCCAAAGCTCCGAATCTCGGGCCGTCCTCAGGATCTGCGCCCTCGCCTGGGAGCGTTGGTTGTTGTGCTTGTTTCGATCCTGGCGATGCTCCTCGGCAGGCTCTGGGTCCTCCAGGTAGTGCGCGGAGCTGAGTTTGCGGAGCAGGCCGAGAAGAATCACCTCAAGGAACGGGAAATCCCGGCACCGCGAGGAAGCATTTATGACGCCGATGGTCAACGCATTGCAGAGGTACGTGCTTCATTCGATGTGGTCGTCACTCCTGATTCGGTGGATGAGGCAAGCAGCCTCTTCAGTCCAGGAAGCCCTCAGGCCCTGGGCGGCCCTCCTGACAGAGAATCCTGGGAGTTGCCCTCCCGTATCGACATGGGCACGTTGAGCACCCGCTTGGCGGAGTTGCTCGACGAGGAAACGGCCGAGGAACTGCTTGAACGTTTTACCTCGGCTCGACGAGGGGACCGGTGGCGCAACGTCGTTCTGGCTGTAGATGTCAGTGAAAGTGAGCTCGAGCGGGTGCTTGCAAGAAGGGCCTGGCTTCCCGGTGTCTCGGTGGTGTCTCGTCATCGCCGCCACTATCCCGATGGTTCGATCTTCTCGCACCTGATTGGCTATCTGCGCGAGGTTCGGGCCGACGAGCTGCCGAAGCTACGAGAACGATATCGAAACAGCTCTCATGGCCCGCACTGGTACGAGCCTGGTGATGTCATGGGTAAGTATGGGGTCGAGGCGGCGCATGAGGAGTGGCTGCGAGGTGACGACGGGTCGTACTGGGTACAGGTCGACGTTCACGGTAGAGAGTTGGGCCGCTCTACTGCCCCAGAGCATCCGGGAGACGAGTATTTCCGTTCCATCGACCACTTCCTCGATCGTGGTCTTACTCCAGAGGAGTCGGGCCATGATCTGCACCTGACGGTCCGGCGCGATCTACAGCAATTGGCGGTTGACCTTCTTGGTGAGGAGTCGGGTTCAGTGGTGATGCTCGAGGTGAACAGTGGTCGCGTTCTGGCTGTGGCCAACGCACCCGGCTTTGACCCGACCATCTTCAACGAACGTATCAGCCCCGAGGAGTGGAAGAGCCTCAGTCAGGACCCAGATCACCCGTTGGTCGACAAGGCGCTTCAAGGCGTCTACCCGCCCGCATCGACCTGGAAGATGATCGTGGCCGCTGCGGCACTGGAGTCAGGGACCTGGACGCGGAAGACGGTTGTGACCTGCAAGGGAGGCTTCAAGATCGGGCGGCGCTACTTCCGCTGCTGGAATCGTCGGGGACATGGTCGGGTGAATCTTCGGCGGGCTCTGCGCGGGTCGTGCGATGTGTTTTTCTATCGTGCCGGACTTGCCGTAGGCATTGACACGGTGGCCCGCTACGCTCGGATGTTTGGCATGGGAAGTCCGACAGGCATTGGCTTCAATTCGGAGGCAAGCGGCCTGAATCCCGATACCGCCTGGAAGAAGAAGCGATTCCGCAGTCGCCCCAAGCTCGGCGTCTGGAAGAAGGGGGACACCGCCTCCGCCGTCATTGGGCAGGGCTACACCCTGGCCACCCCACTACAACTGGCCAGCATGACCGCATCTATTGCGAATGGGGGTACGGTGTATCGCCCTCTGGTCGTCGACCGGGTGGTGGGCTCTGATGGTGAGGTGGTCTGGCGGCAAGACCCCGAGGTGACCGGTCAGGTTGATCTCGCACCGGAGCATTTTGAGGCTATTCGCGAGGGCATGTTCGCGGTGGTTGATGAACGAGGAGGCACCGCGAGAGCACAGCGGCTCAAGGACCTCGCGTTTGCCGGCAAGACGGGCACCGCTCAGGTTGTCCGTCTCGGCGCCTTCAGGCACAAGAAGCATGGTGCCACTAAGCGCTTCAAGGACCACGCGTGGTTTACTGCTTTTGCTCCCTACGAGAATCCAGAGGTTGCCATCACCGTGCTCGTGGAACATGGCGAGCACGGCAGCACTGCCGCTGCACCCATCGCACGCAAGATGTTTGAGCACTACTTTCAAGACCGCATTGAGGATGCTCGGGAGGCGAAGTCTCGCATCGGCGACTCGAGGAAGCGGACAAAGAGGCGACGTTCGCGTGCCAATCCCCCAAGACCGCAGGCTTCGCGGGATGAACCGATTGGGGGGCACTAATGGTCGGCGGCTCCAATAAATCAGCACTGCGTCGCCGTCGACGCATCATGGACTGGCCGTTGCTGGTGACCACTGTGGCCCTGTGCGGAATTGGGTTGGTGACGCTGTACTCCGCTGCTGGGTCGCCCCTGCTTGATGACGCGCCGCGAGCATTTCAGATGCAGGCGATCTACATGGGTGTTGGCTTCCTCCTCATGCTGATTGTCGCTGTGATCGACCCCCGCATGTACGAGCGTGGGGCGTATGTGCTCTTTGGGCTCACTCTGTTGATGTTGATTCTGGTCCTGGTAGTAGGCCCTGTGCGAGGAGGAGCACAGCGCTGGTTGCCGCTTGGCCCCTTGAATTTGCAGCCGTCGGAGTTGGCAAAGTTGACCCTTGTGCTCGCCGCCGCTCGTTTCTTTTCAGGGAGGAACCATCCTGATGGTTGGGGGTTGAAGGAGCTCGCGGCTCCTCTTGGGCTCCTGCTGTTTCCTGTCGCGCTATTGGTCTTCAAGGGGCCCGACCTCGGAACCACGTTGTTCTTGTGTGCAATCTTCGCGGTCATGGTCTTTGTTGTTGGCCTGCGCTGGCGCAGTCTGGCGATGATCTGCCTGGTAGTGGGTCTGGCTGCTCCACTTGCCTACTTTCACGTGCTGGGTGACTACCAACGCGACCGGGTCGACGCCCTGCTGTCGCCCGACGCCGACCCTCAAGGTCACGGCTATCAGGCTATCCAGGGTCGCTATGCCATCGGCTCGGGCCAGGTCATGGGGAAGGGGTGGCGGCAGAGCACCCAGGGGCGATTGCGTTTCCTTCCTGAGCAGCACACCGATTTCATCTTCTCCGTCTTCGCAGAGGAGCGCGGCTACGTAGGTTGCGTTCTGGTGTTACTGCTCTACTTTGGCTACATGCTGCTCGGCGTCTGGATTGCCTGGAACGCGAGGGATCGGTTCAGCGCTATTCTCGCGGCAGGCATCGTCGGGATCTTCTTCTGTCACGTGTGTATCAATCTGGGCGGTGTGCTCGGTCTCCTTCCCATCACTGGTGTAACTCTTCCGTTCATGTCCTATGGGGGCTCCTCGGCGGTCACCATGCTGGTTGCCACGGGCATGCTCTTGTCCGTCTCTACTCGTCGTAGCGCTTGAGTGTTCCCCCCGCACTCCAACGGATGCAAAGACATCTGATTGTGGAGTCCCGGACTCCCTCTGCTATAAGGCCGCGCATGACAAGTGTGACCCGAGTTGTTGTCTTGGTCCTCGTCGCCATTCTCGGCCAGGCGTGCAACTCCTCCGATGAGGAACACTCAGTAGTTCTGCATCGCTGTGGCGAACTCAACATGGAGTCAATCAGTGGCTCGTTCGGTCGGCTCGATGGCGAGCAGTCTATCAACTCGAAGTTCCGCATCCTGTTCGGGCGTGATGGGGACAAGGTCGGTGCAAAGTTCGTTGCCGGGGGACACGAGCGCTTCGCTCTGGTGGGGCGCCGAACCGGCAATGAGTCCATGGATTTCATCGAAGTAGGTGACGAAGGCACCAGGAGGCGCCGCTTGAAAGTGTCTCTCAACGCGCAGTGTCGACTGCATGTAGAAGACGGCTGGATTGCGGGTTCTTCGAATGCCCTGAGAGAGATAGATCATCCTTCAGATCCGTATACGTTCGTGCCGTTCGACCTGCGACGCCTTGATTTTGAGCCCTGCACTGAGCGTCTCGCGATCGGCAAGTCGGCGCGCGGAAGCAGCTCGGGCCAGGTTGTTTCCTTCGAAACGGTGCCAGCGGTCACCGCAGATTCCCTGACTGTCGCGCAGTGGTCGCCCCGTTCGGATGTCTCCGAGGGTTGTACCGCGGAGCTTGAACTGTGGGTGAACGGTGAGGCCGAGGCCTTGGATGTTCCCATCGAGATGGGGAAATCTACGATTCACTGGCGTTTTGAGTATGAGACCCGCTTCCTGGGCAAGAAGGGCCTGGCTTTGCACCGCATAGCAAAGTGTTCGAATAACAAGCAGCTGCTGGGCGTAGCCTGCGCGAGTATTGAGGTGAAGTAGACGATGTCGACAGCCTATGTGTTTCCTGGGCAGGGTAGCCAGGTGGTGGGAATGGGGAGCGACTGGCTTGGTCGCTCAGCACTGGTAAAGCGCACCTTCGATGAGGCTGACGAGGCCCTTGGAGAGTCCTTGTCCAGCATCATTCTCAATGGTCCCATCGAGGTGCTTACTGGTACCCACAACGCCTCGCCAGGGCTTCTCACCGTTGGGGTGGCTTATTGGCGAGTTCTTGAGGCAGAAGGGCATGAGCCTGATGTCGTTGCAGGGCACTCCCTGGGTGAGTACAGCGCGCTGGTCTGCTCCGGCGCCCTTGATTTTGCGGATGCCGTTCGCCTGACGCGGTTGCGCGGCGAAGCGATGCAGAGTGCTGTGCCTGTAGGTGTCGGAACCATGGCGGCAATTATCGGCATCAAGGACTCAGAGGTGATTGCGCAACTCTGCGATGAGGCAGCTCAGGGTCAGGTCCTTGAGCCCTCCGCGTACAACACTGTGGGACAGGTCGTCATTGCTGGTCACGTGGAGGCCGTGGATCGTGCCTGCGATCTTGCCAAGAGTTATCGAGGCATCGCCAAGAAGCTGAACGTATCGGCCCCCTTCCATTGTTCCCTCCTCGCTCCCGCGGGCGAGCGCCTCGGTGAAGCACTGGCGGAAGCAACAATCTCTCCCTTGCGAGTACCCTATGTGCCCAATGTCACGGCGGAGTTCACTCCTGCATCGAGCGCTGATGATATCCGAGACCGTCTCGTTCGCCAGGTGAGCAAGCCGGTGATGTGGCAGCAGTCTATGGCGACGATGGTTGAGCATGGCGTCGATAACTGGCTTGAGGTGGGCGCGGGCCGTACCTTGTGCGGTCTTATCAAGCGGTTCGACCGAAAGGCACCTTCCGCTGGCTTCGAGTCCGAGTCGTGGAGGAGTTGAAGCGCGTATTCATCCGCACTTTCGGGTGTCAGATGAACGAACTCGACAGCGGCAAGATGCTGCGTCTTCTCGAAGGCGACGGCTATGTGTCCACGGATCAGGCCGATGACGCCGATGTGATCCTCATCAACACCTGCTCGGTTCGCGAGAAACCCGAGCAGAAGCTTCGGTCGATGATGGGGCGTATGCGCGTTCTCAAAGAAGAGCGCAAAGACCTGGTCCTGGGTGTTGCCGGTTGTTACGCCCAGCAGGAATCCGGAGCTCTGCTGAGGAGCTTTCCGTGGCTGGACCTGGTGATGGGGCCCGATGCCATCCCTCGCTTGCCAGGTCTCTTGTTGGATGTGCAGTTGAGCCGTCAGCGAGTTCTCGCTACCGAACAAG
>CAZEIY010000250.1:0-6452 GCA_964512375.1 uncultured Rickettsiales bacterium
GCCGCAGGCGGCGAGGTCTCTAGATGTAGCCAGCCGTTCCCCCGCAGAAAGGTCGCATAGGTGCCGTCGTCATACTGCTCTACGAGACTCAGGTAGCTGTGCTGGTCCTTGACGTCTCGCCGCGCCTCAGCATCACGAAACTTGTTCCAGTACAGAGCCGCCAGGCCCAGCCGCGCCTCTCTATTCTCTGGATCGTGGCCCAATGCCTGACCATATGCAGTCACCGCGGCACCAAAGGTGTCGATCGCCTCTACCTCGGCCTCACTCACCTCTTCCTCCGCATCCCAGAGCTGCCGCTTCTTCTCAATGGGATCCCAGGGTTTCACTCGAGAACGCAGCTTCCGCACCCGCCGTTGCATGGCCCGAACCGAGGCCTGCTGCTCCTCATAGCGTGAAGCCTGCTCGACGCCATGATGCACACGCACCTCGGCTTCCTCACGACGCTTCGTGCCTTCAAGATAGACCTCGATCTCCTGATAGAGCTTCAACGCCGTAGCAGGCCTCTCCGAGGGCTCCTTGCTCAAGCACCGAACGGCGAGGTCATCCAACTCAAGAGGAATGTTGCGATGCGGTGCCCTCTTACGTGGTGGAACCGCCTGGTCGAAAGCAACAGACCGAACCACCTTGCGGGGGTCCTTGCCAGAGAACGGTCGACGCAACGTGAGAATTTCAAACAGGATGACGCCAAGCGAGTAGACATCCGAGCGAATGCCGACCTGCTTGACCAGGCCGCGCGCCTGCTCCGGCGACATATAGGCCGGAGTCCCCTTCACCGTGCCGATCTGGGTTACGAGAGCTCCCCCGTGACCCGAGAAACGCACTTGAAAAGGCTTACTGCTCGGCTCACACCCGGTCAACGTATCTTCATCTTCACCGAACTCTTTGTCGCTCTCTTCCGAAGCCTCAACCGATGCTATGCCATCCTCAGGCAGGAGCTTGGCAAGCCCCCAATCCATCACCTGCACCTCACCGTAATCACCCAACATGATGTTCGACGGCTTCAGATCTCGGTGAATCACCCCGCGCGAATGGGCGAATGCCACCGCCTGGCAGACATCCTGGAGAATCCGTAAGAGCCGAAAGAGAGTGTAAGAACGTCGCGCCTCAAGAGAGCCTTTCTTGAGGGCCTTCAGAACCACCTCTAGATTACGCCCCTCGACCAGCTTCATGGTGAAGAACACCTCGTCGCCATCCAGGACGCCCAGGTCGTGCACAGGGACGATGTTTGGGTGTTCTATCTGTCCTGTGATCTGCACCTCTTCGAGGAAGCGTGCGACATCTTTGGTGCTGGCCTCTCGCCCCTTACGTAAGCGCTTGAGTGCGACCCGGCGGCCCAGATATCCATCGTAGGCGACGGCCACCATGCCGTGACCACCCTTGCCGAGTTCCTCACCCAGGCGATAGCGGGGGCCCTCGCCCCGCAACCGACCAACCATGCCAAGGACGCCACCCTCATGCGCTTCGTGGACAGATTCTGAGTCTTCGGTGGACTCCGCAACGAGGTCCTCTGGATGTTTTTCGGCCATCTCACGACAGGATAACTGACGACCCCCGACAGGAGTGTCGACGAGAGAATTCAGAACGCCAGAACGACAAGAGCCCGGTGGCAACCGCCACCGGGCTCTGTCGAATCAATTCACGCGAACTGAGTCAGTACACGTTGTTGTCGGAACGCATCTTGGACTTGATTGCGCGGTTGCATGTGTAACTTGATTCTGTCGTATCTCCATCAACGTCAGCTACCGCCGAACCGTCAAAGTCATCCGTCTGGGACGAGGTGGTACCGGCAAGCTTAGTTACCTGGTACTTGCCGCGCACCTTGCCGTCAGCAGTCCAACCGAGGTTTGACCACGCCGCAGTGGGCGTGAATTCCACCTGAGTACGAGGGGGAGTCGTCAAAGGGGACGGTCCTGCATTGGTGAACGAGTCCCACTCAGCGTGATACGCCTTCTCGGCGGTACGGATACCGTCAAGGTTAGTGGGCAGTTCGGCCCGCTTCGCACGCAACTGCATCGAGATGAAGTTGGGAATAGCGATCGCGGCGAGAATACCGATAATCGCGACCACGATCATCAGCTCGATAAGGGTAAAACCCTTGCGGTTACGAAGCATGAAATTTATCTCCTCAATTCGTCAGTGGATGGGTAGCTACACGCGACCCTCTTATTGTGAAGTGTGCACTGCAGTGATCGTGCCAGGCAACTCCCACACTACATATTTTCCCGTGGATTTACGTAAGGTGCTAATTTTACTAGGTTATCGACTCTCTATTCTTTTTGAGCATCAACCGCCATCTGTTGTGTATTGAGGCAAATGCGACCCCTTTATGCCGCTTTACGTCACTTTCACCGTCAGACTGACAAAAATTGTCACTGCGTATGAGATCAGGGCGCTGCGGAGCCGTACGCCCAGTCAAATGATCCCATTCGCGGTGTCAGACGCTGCAAGGCATCGGGAAACAGCTCAAAGAGCTTCCGCTCCCCAGAAGTGACCTTCTTTGATCAGTTGAGCCAAGAACCGAGCGCAGAGGTGACAATTTTTGTCACCCCGAGTCGGTGTCGTCCAGGCCCATCTTCTGCAGTCGATACCGGAGCGAACGGAAGCTGATACCCAGCAAGCGGGCAGCCTCCTTCTTGACCCCCATAGAGGCTTCGAGGGCGCTGCTCAGCAGTTGCCGCTCGTATGATTCCAGAAGATCTTCCATCTCGACCCCCTCAGGGCCAACTGCGATCTTCGGTCCGGCTCGAGATGTCGTGCCCCCCCCCCCGATCTCCTCGGGCAGGACCTCAAGGGAGATCTCATTGCCCAAGCACAGCGCCAGTCCGCGCTGGATCGCGTTCTCAAGTTCCCGGACATTCCCAGGCCAGGAATACTCTGAGAAAGCCCTTGAGGCGGCGGCGGAGAGACTGATGTCGGTCTTTCCCAGCTTCTCACAGTGCAGATTCAGTAGATGGTCCGTCAGCAAAGGCAGATCCTCGAGGTGCTCGCGCAGCGGCGGCATCTCGATGCAGATCACCTTCAGTCGGTAGTAGAGGTCCTCTCGAAATCTTCCTGCTCTGATCTCCTCATCAAGATTCTTGTTCGTGGCCGCAACAATTCGAACATCCACGGGCTCCTCAGAGACTCCTCCGACGGGCTTCACCTTGCGCTCCTGGATCGCACGCAACAGCTTCACCTGGGTTGGGAGTGGCATCTCCCCAATCTCGTCGAGAAAGAGCGTGCCCTTGTCCGCGCTCAAGAACACGCCATCGTGATTGCGCACCGCACCCGTAAACGCCCCCTTCTTGTAGCCAAAGAGTTCCGACTCAATGAGGTGCTCTGGCATGGCGCCACAGTTAATTGATTGGAAGGGGCGGTCCTTGCGGTCACTCTCGAAATGGATGGCGCGGGCAACCAGTTCTTTGCCCGTACCGCTCTCTCCAGTCACCAGGACAGTGATCGGCGTGTCCTTCACTCGCTCCATCAGGTCGTAGATCTTGAGCATGGGTTCTGAACGACCGATCAGGCTCGCGTATCCGAACCGGTCCGAGAGGAGCTCCCGCAAGGTCTCGTTCTCCTCGGCGAGCTCCCGCTTCTCAAAGGCCTTCCTGAGGATCATCTTGAGTTCGTCGACATTGAAGGGCTTGACCACATAGTCGAAGGCCCCATCCTTCATGGCTGCGACAGCGTTTTCCGTGGTCGCGTAGGCAGTAATCATCACCACCTCAGTACGCGGCCAGTCGCTCTGCACACGACGAAGCACGCCCATGCCATCGAGCCCTTCCATGTTCAGATCGGTGACCACGACATCCGCCGGATCCGCCACCATCATCTCGATCGCTTCCTCGCCTCGGGACGCAGTACGGCACTCGTAGCCGGCACGCTTAAGCATGATCAAGAGAAACTGACGTAGGGAAAGGTCATCGTCGACGACCAGAATCTTGCCGGCCATATTCAGGCTACTCCGTCGACCGAATCAGCGAGGTGGATTGGAAGCCACACCGAGAACTTCGTCCCTTTACCGGACTCGCTCTCCACGGTGATCACACCCTGATGAGCTTGCACAATTCGAGCGACAATGGCCAAGCCTAGGCCAGTGCCGCCCGAGCGGGTAGTAAAGAACGGATCGAATATCCTGCCAAGACCCTCGTCGGAGATCCCGGGGCCGGTGTCCTCCACCACGACCCTCAGAGCGTTCTGTCCCCTACCCACAGAATTTCCATCGTCGCCACTAGCACCCACGGTCGCCCAATTTCCCACAAAGGGGGGGTCGGCCTTGCCACCACTGAGTTGAGAGACCCCCACCTCTTCAGTGCGCACGTTAAGCAGTCCCTGACCACTCATCGCCTGGCAGGCATTGTTGACAAGATTCCAGAGCACCTGCCGAATGCGATCCTCTTCAAAGCGCACTACCGGATCGAACTCCAGAGAAGTTGTGATCTCGATCCCCTCTGCTAAACCCCCTTTACTCTCAAGGAGTGAGAGCGTGTCACCGATGATCTCTGCAAGACGACCGGGCAACAGCTCGACCCGCTCATCGCGAGTCAGAGCCAGGAAGTCGGTGACCAGATGTCCGAGCCGATCCGCCTCCCTCTCCACGATGCCGAGCAACTGATCTTCTTCAGGCAAGAGTTCAGCTTCGCTACGTAGAACCTGCACGGAACCAGTGATCGAGGCCAGGGGGTTGCGGATCTCGTGCGCGATGCCGGCCGACAGGCGCCCAACGGCCGCAAGGCGCTCCTCCCGCTCTAGCTGCTCTTCCATCAGCAGGAGTCTCGTTCGGTCCTCAAACACGAGAATGGTCCCGTCAACCCTTCCGTCCGGCGAGCGCATCGCCGATGCGCTCACCCGAAGATAGATGCGCTTCCGATCTTTTCGCGTCATCCAGCGCTCGAGACTGTGTCCGGGCGTGCCTCCAAGCTGCACCTCAGCGCCCTGCTCAAGCAGGTGATCGATTCCCCGCAGGAATTCACTCGCTGGCCGGCCAATCACGTCGCTCGCCAGGTGGCGGGTGATCACCTCTGCAGCCCGATTGAAGGACGTGACCACACCCGAATTGCTGACCGTGATCAGACCTGCATCAATGTTCTGGACGATACGACCGTGCATGTCCTGCAACCGATGCAGACTGCTGGCCGTTGCTGCCAACGCGCGGCCCGTCTCAGCCTGCTTCTTTGCCAAAGAACCCGATAGAAATGCGAGCAGGTAGAAAGAAACAACATGAAAACCAACCGTCGAGTACGCTTCCACAGCCTCGCCGAAGCCCTGATCGAGAGGACTGATTCTGACCTCTCCAGCATCACCAATTTGCGGCACGACTCCTGACCAGGACAAGGCAAGGCAACCGACATAGACAACGGTGTCGATGCTGGCCAGAGCCAAACCTCCCGGTAGGAGCAACAGGTAGCCCGCCCCGAGAATGTTGAAGACGAACAACCACGTAAAGCCAGAATCCGAGCCGCCGGTGAAGAGCAACACGAGCCCAATGCAGGCTGCGTCGACAACGAACTGCAAGTAACTGAAGAAGGCGAGGTTCGGCATACGGTTGACTACGGCCGCATACAGAATGGAGAGCAGATAGAAGGCAATGAACAGGTGGTAGAGGGAGCTGACCGGCCCGGCTTGCACAGGGGCGTTGACACGGCTGAAGAGGAGGACTCCGAAGAGTACCGTCACCATCAGGATGCGGATGAGCATCATCCACTGAAGGCGTCCGAACAGCACTTCCCAGTCCGCTGGCAGACCAGCGAGACTAAAGGCACCCAGCCGCATTGCGGGCTTCACATCAGCGAAATCCAGAGGCCCGGTACCGAGCCCATCATTCAAAGTAGAGAAGGACCGCACAGGGTCCACGACCGGTGATGACGAAAGTTTGGCGTCGCTCCCAGAGCCGCCAGCAGCGGCGGTCATTAGCCCCCGACCGTCGAGGACATCGTGAAGATGGGCAGGTAGAGCGCCACCACGAGACCGCCGACCACGACACCCAGAAACACGATAATCACGGGCTCGATGAGAGAAGTGACCGCGTCAACAGCCACCTCGACCTCATCGTCATAGAAATCAGCGATCTTGACCAACATAGTGTCCAGCGCACCGGTGGCCTCGCCAACATTGATCATCTGGCAGACCATGCCAGGGAACACGCCGGACTCAGCGAGCGGTTCGGCAATAGTGCGACCCTCTGAGATCGAATCCCTGGTCTTGAGAATTGCGTCCACGATGACCACGTTGCCAGCCGACCGAGAGCAGATGTTCAATGCTTCCAGAATCGGCACGCCGGAGCTGATCATGGTGCCCAGGGTGCGACAAAAACGAGCGACGGCAACCTTGCGAATCAACCCGCCAAATAGCGGCAGGCGCAAGAAGATGCGGTCCATGACGTTCTGCCCGGACTTCGTGCCTACACAGGGGGCAGGTGCGGGCCGGGTGCGGGCGGGGTGCGGGAGGGTTGAGGGAGGGGAGAGGGACGGGAG
>CAZEIY010000251.1:0-6440 GCA_964512375.1 uncultured Rickettsiales bacterium
TGGTACATCACATTGCGCAGCCAGTCGTGGTGGCCGCGGAGTCTCCACAGGCCATCGGCATGACGCGCCGAGACGACGATCCAGTCGAAGTTCGGCACCGTGTAGCCGGTGAGCTCGTCGGTCTGGTCGAGCATGATGATATTGACCGTCTCATCGAGGTAGTAGTTGAACTGCCCACAGATAAGCGGATACATCTCTTCCGCGACATAAGCCGTCTTACGCGCGGTGAAGTCAGCGTCCAGGTAGTGGTCACTGTCTTCCTTCTTGCTGACCGGATAGAACACATTGAAGTGCTCGGTCTTGATGACGTTCCACTCAAGATCCGGATAGTTACGGAAGAACGCGAGCTTGGCCTCGGCATCGCTCGCCGGCAGCAGCACCATGAGCGTAGAGACGAGCGCCACCGCCAGCAGCAGAGAGCGGCTGAGCATGTCTTTTCGGTTCGAGTTAAAGATACGCATGATGTGCCCTCTCAAAACCGGTAGGAGACGTTGGTGCCAGCAGTCCAGCCCCGCGATGGACTGAGCTCTTCAATCGGCCACAGGAAGTTGTGCCTCCCGGCCAGCGAGTAACGGAAGTAACCGTCCAGGCCGAAGCGGTCGGTGATATCACCAATCAGGCGGGCCTGAGCATCCATCCAGAACCCGTTACTTCCGGGAATCTTGGGGCACTCGGCGCAGGGCGGAAACGAATCGTCGGTACTACCCCAGCGGGTCGCCGTACGGTAGTCGATGAAGAGATCGCCGCGCACGGCAAGATTCTTGAAGATCTGGACGGTGACAGCGAGGTTGCCGTGAATGACATCGCCCGGGTCAAGGTGCTGATTGAAGTAGTTCTCTTCGTCCTCGATCAAGTACATGACAACGTTGACCGGGTTCCAGGTGTAGCCGAGTTCGGCCTCCACAGCGACGATGGCGAGCTGCTGCTTGAAGCGAACGTTGATGTCGAAGCCCCAGGTTCCCGAGCCGGTAATCACCGTGGGGACATTATTGGGTCCGCCCAGATACGAGCCCGGCGCCTCAGAGCCGGTGGGGAAGCGGATCTTCAGCCCGGTCACCAGCGAGTTATTCAGCTTGGCCTTCTCTTTACGCAGCCACTGAAAGACGAACCCACCGCTCAGATCCCCCAGCCCAACGCCTTCGATGGGGTTCTTGGTTTCGCCATCCATCATGCGGTTGTTCCACACCGAGGCCCAGACAATGGGCACATGAATATCGATCTGCAGGTTACGGGTGAAGCCCCAGGTGAGGCCCATGTTCCAGCGACGATAATCCCAGGTGCCGTCGTTCTTCTCGTATTCAAAGTTCGTGCCCTCGGTGACCCCAAGGTTGAACAGACTGTCGCCAATGAAGTGACTGTTCGAGTGCTTCCAGGAGAAGTCCAGATCGGCCATCATCCAGGACTTGCCCAGGACGAGGGCGCGCTCCACTTCCGCGTGCGGGAAAGGATCCTGACGAGTATGCGGCTGAAGCCATGAGGCTTCCGCAGCACCGGGAGCTACGAGCAACCCGAGCATGCAGGCTGCCTGGACCGCGAGGACAAGAGAAGCGATTCGACGCATCGGCACCAACCTTTCTGCTGTCCTGGTGCACAAGGACAGTCAGAGGATGTGGACCGCGAGGAAGTAGCTGCCAGGCAGCGTTCAATTCCCCCACGGTTGGAGGCGGCGGAATAACACCTGCGCAGCGCCCTGATGTCAAGGGTGTACGGTGCCCTACGAAATATTCACCCCTCTACATGCTGTGAAGCGAAGCAACCCTTGCCGTGGTCGCGGAGAAGATGCTAGTCAGGCTCGCGCTCATGCACCGCCGAACGATCCCAACGAAACTTCTCTTCGCACTCACCACCATGCTGCTAGGCAGTAGCTGCGCTGTCGGTGGGAACGCGCCCGATCTCAGCGGTGTCGATGTACGCCTCACCGTGCTGCACACAGGTGATCTGCACAGCCGCCTGTTCCCTTACGACATGGTGCCGCAATACACCGATGAAGAGTTGGGCCTCCACGAGGAGAACGGCCCCTTCGGCGGCGCCGCCAGGCTTGCGACCCTGGTCAAGGCAGAGCGGGCGCGAGCGGGACGAAGCCTGCACCTGGACAGTGGCGATTACTTCCAGGGCGCGCCGGTCTTCAACCAGTTCAAGGGTGAAGTCGAGGTGCGCGTGCTCTCCGAGTTGGGGGTGGACGCGGCAGTAGCTGGCAACCACGAGTTCGACGAGGGCGCCCGCAACTTCGCCACTCAACTCGAGAAGTGGTCCAACTACTCGACTCTGGCCGCTAACTACGACTTTCACAGCTCGAACGACCCGTGGAATAGCCGCCTGGATGCCCTGATCAGAGCGCACAACGTCTTTGACGTGCAGGGGCTCAAGGTAGGCGTCATCGGCATGGGCAACCTCTCTTCGATTACGTCCATCGAAGAGGCCGACAACAGCATGGACGTCGATGTGCGAGAGACGATCTCGACAGTGAAGCACTACAGCTCCTGGCTGAAGCCCCAGGTGGACATCGTCATCGTCCTGACTCACCTCAGCCTCGACGACGACGTCGACATCGCCAGGCTGTGCCCTGATGTCGATATCGTTATCGGCGGTCATCTTCACATCGCTCTGGACCCGGTAAAGGTAGTCGAGAGCGAGGTAGTGCCCGGTAAGCGCGTCATCGTCAGCCACGCAGGAGCCTTCGCCAAGTACCTGCAGCGCCTCGACTTCGTCATCCGAGACGGCAAGGTCATAGCCCACGACAACACCTTGCTCCCTATTGACTCAAGTGTTGCCCAGGACGGTGACATGCTCGACCTTCTCGACGACTATGAGCGAGAGTTGGGTGACACCATCGATCTGGATAGACCGGTAGCAAACACCGTCTCGCGCCTGCGACGATTTGGAACTACCGGGGGCGACTCTCCCCTGGGAAACCTGGTCGCCGAGGCGATGCAATATCGATCCGGCATCGAGACCGACTTCGGCATGACCAATTCGCTGGGTATCCGCACCGACATCCAAGGTCCGGCCGATGGCCAGAGCGTGCACGAGGTGACCGTCGAAGAGCTCTACAACGTGCTGCCCTTCGACAACACGATCACCACCATGTTCCTCTCCGGCACCGAGGTGCAGGAATTGTTCAACTACGTTACCCGCCGCTCGACCGGACGCGGCTGTAACACCCAGGTGCAGGTGAGCTCGGCCCGCTTCGTGATGAACTGTGGAACGGAAGAGGCCGAACAGATCACCGTCGGCGGCAGCTGGTCGGCATGTGACCGGGACAACGAACAAGATCCCAATCAGGACTGTGCCTTCCCCGAGATCTGCTCAGCGGGACGCTGCGGTCGCGAGATCTATCCGAGCGAGTCCTACGAGCTGGCCACCAATAACTACATTGCTGGGGGCGGCAGCGGCTTCTCCGTGCTTGAGAACAACACCACCCAGATCGACTCTGGCATCTCCATGAGAGACGCGGTCGAGTTCTTCATGCTCGAACTCAGCGAGGGCGGCGCAATCGACCTCAACAGCCTCTATCCCGATGGCGACGGCCGCATCACCCCGAAGTTCTGATGACCCGCTTCACCCTCCTCACGCTGCTCCTGCTCCCGCTGATCCTTACAGCCTGCGCGGACCTCCCTGCCGACGGGTCCGGTGACCAGGACACAGACGTCCAGGCCAACCTGCAACCCCTCTGGTTCGACCTGAGCACCGAGCTCATCGAGGGTGAGCCGGGAACCAGCGCCGACAACCCAATACCGTTCTCAACTCAAGGTCAGAGCTTCGAGCTCACCGTCACCGCAATGGGCTATGACCGCGCGCCGATGAACGACTTCAATGGCTGCCTTCAGCTTCACCTGACCAGCGGCATCCTCGAAGAGGTCAACGCGCCGGGCAGCACGACCAGCTGCCCGACGACAACGATCCCCATCGCTGGCGGCGCCGGAGCCGCCAGCGTCCTCATCTCGCGAGCGTATGACCAGCTGCGCATCTGGGTCTCCGACGAGGGCACAGCTGCTGAACCAGGCTCCTTTGCCAGCGGCTCCACAAGCGCCATCTACACACGCCTGCCAACGGTGGCGCAGGTCCAGGAGAGCGACTCCACCGTTGAGTCGCCACTGCAGCACCAGTATGTGCACTTCCTGGGCTACGACCCCGAGCTACCCGAGTCCGAGCGGCGAGAACTGGTGGTCACTACAGTCACCAATGACGGCTTCTACGTCACCGACCAGAGCGACGCGCCGGGTAGCTTCAACTCAATGTTCATATTCAGCTTCTCCCGACCAGACGACCTGCTGGTTGGCGACCGGCTGAGCAAGCTGGCAGGCATCGTCAACGAGTTTCTCGGCTTCACCGAGCTACAGTTCCCCACCTGGACGGTCGAGAGCTCGGGCAACGCCACCGCCGAGCCCGCCGTATTGGACCCATCTATGGTCTGTATCGGCACCCAGATGGAGGCTTGGGAGAGTTCTGTCGTGCACCTCGAGAACATCCTCACCGACGTCACCCGCGCCTCGGACTGCGACGACTACAACGAGTACGGTCAGTGGCCTGCTCTGCTGCCGGGTGAGTGCGAAGGCAACGAGGCCCGCATCAACGTGGTCAACGTAAACACGGTCCCCAGCTGGAAATTCCCAGAGTGCGAACAGGGCAGCGAATGCCTGCAGCCGAATCGGCCCGAGTGGTGCTTCGAGCCAAAGCCGTTGGACTACCTGATCGGGGTCTTGCGCCACACCCGCTACGCCAGCCCACCGTGGATTCTCGAGGTTCGCGACTGCCTGGACTTCCCCATCGAGCACAGACCCAGCGACTGTGCACAGCTGCTCATGCTCCCCCCATCCGGCCCTCGTCTGGCCCCCTTCTTCCAGCGTCGAGAGGCGCCTGAGTGCACCTATGGCGCTCTGCATCAATGAGATCCGCAACCAACACTTCGAGTTTGAACACCTAAGGAATGAACATGAACCGCAGCCTGCACCTCTCCTTCCTACTCGGCCTGGTCCTCTCGCTCGGAGCCTGTAACTTCGGACCCGACACCCCCATCTTTGATGACGACGACGACAGCACTGGCACTGACGACGACGACACGACCAGCAGTGATCCGGTGGAAGCCACCATCTCGCAGCTCACCGCGGGCGACTTCGCCCCCGAGACCTTCGTGATCGTCAGCGGCGTGGTTAGCACGCCGGTGTGGACGGACGACGACCCCGAGGAGGCGGACGCCTACTTCTGGATTCAGGACGGAGCCGGCCCGGGCACTGGCATCGTGGTCTACACCTTCCGAGACGTCGTCGAGAGCCTCGAGGGCCAGATCCCACCGGGTGCGGCGGTTACAATCACTGGCAGCTACATCAACCCCTTCGACTTCCCGGAGCTGCGTCTCACCAACGCCGACAACCTGACCGTCACGGGCAGTGAAGACGTTCCCACAGCACAATCAGTGAGCGGGAGCGACATCGCCAATGGGGTCGCTGACCCCCTGCTCATTGGCACCCTGGTAAGCATCCAGGGGGCGATCGTCACCGACGGCCCGACGTATACCAGCTACTACGAATGGCAGGCCGGAGGCGCCATCGTCGACGACTTCTTCTACTACGCAGACGTACAGGACAACTACCTGCTCACCAGCCTCAGCGGCGTGCTGCATATGAGCTACGGCGACGCCAAGCTCTTCCCGCGCTGGGCCGACGATGTCGTCTACACCTACCCCGGCTGTGACACGGCGTGGACTGGTAGCGACAACCTGCAGGCGCTCAACTGCCGCACGACCGCTGTCGAGAGCGATGCCTCTGCAACCGGTCTGGTCGTCGTCTCCCCCGAGACCTGGTATGGCGATGCCTTCTATGCCGTCGACCCGAATGTCACGGCCTTTGGCGGCATTATCATCTACAGCAACAGCGACGACACCACGATCCCGCCCATCGGCTCGATCATCGACGTCACCGGAGCTGAGTTCAACGAGTACCGCGCGAACAGCCAATTGGTGATCGAATCCGACACGGCCATCAGCACCACAGGAACCCACAGCGATGTCGCCAGCCTCGCAGTGCCCATCCTCGACCCATGCAGCATCACCGAAGCGCATGAGGGCATGCTGGTAAGCATTCCTTCGATCAGTGTCCTCGCTCAAGACAGCAACTGCGAGAGTTGGGGCTATTACCAGGTAAGCGGCTGTTCAGAGGTGCACGTCGGTGGTGAGTTCTTCGCCGACCCCGAGGCCTTCAACAGCGCCAGTGGCGGCGCCGGCACCATCACCGACCTCGTCGGGATCGTTAGTGCTCGCTACAACGTCTGGACAATCAATCCCCGCGATCAGTACGACTGGACCACCTGGGCCGCGAACTAGCGTCCTGTTCCCCACCTGGAACCATGAACATGCTCAAGCTGCTCCTGAATCTTCTCCTGACAAGCTCCCTTGTCCTCACTATCTCCCTGGCAAGTCCGGCCCTCGCTGAGACCGAAGGCGA
>CAZEIY010000252.1:0-6404 GCA_964512375.1 uncultured Rickettsiales bacterium
CAATTACCCCAATCCGTCCGAAGACCACGTTGTACTGCGCGATGTAATCAGTGACTACTCATCGACGCGAGGAGTCCACTACCTGGACCTCTGGTCGCTCTTTAACACACGGTTCGATGCGGACGAATGGCAACGACACCTCGGCCCGAACGGCCACTGCAACGCCAATGGCTACCGAATCATGGCAAAAGAAATCATCAACTTCCTGCGCGAACACCGGGTGCTGGCGGGAGCCGGCTGAGCACAGTACAATCTGCGCCCTTTACGTCCCATTGCTCCCAGGGAGCATCACCATCAGAGAGAAGCCAGCGAATGGACCTGTTCAATCCCCGCGAAGAACACCGGATGCTCCGCGACATGGTTCGCGACTTCACCCGGGAGCGGGTCGAACCGCAAGCCGAAGAACACGATGAGAGCGGCACCCTGAATCGAGAATTATTCGAGGCTCTCGGCGATCTTGGCCTGTTGGGTATCACCATCCCCGCCGAGGACGGTGGCGCTGGAATGGATGCGACCGCTGCAGTCATCGTGCACGAGGAGTTGAGCAAATCGGACCCCGGCTTCGCTCTGGCCTATCTCGCTCACTCGATACTGTTCGTGAACAACTTCTATCTCTCATCCAACGAAGAGCAGCGCTCTCGGTACCTCGAGCCTGTGATCACAGGCAAGTGGGTCGCTGGCATGGGCATGACCGAGCCGGCCGTCGGCACCGATGTGCTCGGCATGAAGTGCAATGCGGTCCTCAGTGGCGACCACTATGTGCTCAATGGTCGCAAGACCTTCATCACCAACGGCCCCGACGGCCACTGTTTTCTTGTCTACGCGCTGGTCAACGACAGGCTCACCTCGTTCATCGTCGACCGCGACTGCAAAGGGTTCAGTACCAGCCCCAAGATCGCGAAGATGGGGATGCGAGCGTCAACGATGAGCGATCTGGTCTTTGACGACTGTCAGGTCCCGGTGAGCAATCGGTTGGGTGATGAGGGCGGCGGTATCACGCACATGATGCGCAATCTCGAAATCGAACGACTCACGCTGGCTGCCATGAGTCTTGGCATCGCCGATCGGTGCTGCCAGATCATGATCCGCTACTCCATAGAGCGACACGCATTCGGGAAGCCGCTCACCGAATTTGGACAGATTCAGCGCTACATCGCGGACTCGTACGCTGCCACCGAGGCCGCGCGAGCACTCATCTACTCCACAGCCAGTCAAGTCGGCCCCGGCAAGCGCAACCGCATTGGCACCGATGCCTGCAAGCTATTCGCGGCCCCAGTCGGCAAGCAGGTGGCCGACCACGCAATGCAGGTCCTCGGCGGCTACGGCTACTGCCAAGAATACAAGGTAGAGCGCCTTCTTCGCGACGCGAAGCTCCTTGAAATTGGCGGCGGTACCCTTGAGAGTCACCAGAAGAACCTGACCAAGGATCTGGCGCGCGCCTTCCGGGACTGAGACTTGTCGCGGGTTCTGGTACTTGCCTCGAGCGCGAGGTGGCGAGGCGAGCTACTCGCCCAGCTACAGGTGCCTTTCCAACAGGCTGACCCAAGGCTGGACGAGAGCCCCTGGATGGCTCGTGGGCTTGCGCCAGACGAACTGGTCGCCCAGCTAGCTCTAGCGAAGGCACAGTCCCTCCGCCCTCAATTTCCAGGCGCGCTACTTCTAGGAGCCGACCAGGTGGCTGTAATCGGCGATGCCATCTTGGGCAAGCCTGGCAGCAGTGAGCGCGCTGTGGAGCAGCTCCTGCAACTCGCGGGGGGGGCACACCACCTCGTCACAGGACTCGCTCTCTGGGACGACCGTGATCAGCGTGAGTACAGCACTGTAGTCGTGAGAAGCCTGCGCATGAGAGAACTGACGAGGGCTCAGGCAGAAGAGTATGTACGTCGAGATTCACCCGAAGGATGCGCCGGATCGTATCGAATCGAGAGCCTGGGCATCGCGCTATTCGAACACATCGACGGGGATTCTAGCGGGGTCGTCGGTCTTCCCCTGATGGCCGTGAGCCGCCTGTTACGCGAAGCCGGGCTCGACCCCCTTCAGCCCCACTGAAGCCCAAGCGAGTGGCGTCGGCAAGCCAAACTCAGTCCGCAAAGAACTCCACCAATTCATCGCGCCGCACTCGAGCATCGGCACGTCCCAGAGCCATCATCTCCGTGACGAAACCAGGCTCGAACAAGAGATAGCTGAGCGCATCACTCTCTTCACTGCTCCCAACCAGCGACAAAAAGCGCACGAAGCGACGGGTAGCATCATCCAGATCGCCAAGTTGATCCGGACTAGCATGACGAAGGGCCATACAGCCGAGATCTTCACTGGGACTGATAGCCATCGAGAGCACCTCACGAAAGGCCATGCCCCCCTCCGCCCGGATGCGCGCGCCAAGAGCAAGGTCAAAGTCCTCCCCTACCCGCTCCCGCCCCCATCGAAGCAGTCGGTTGATTCGCTCTACTCGTTCAGCCTCCTGCGCCGTTCTGTCGAGTAGGATCGCGTTCATTGTCTTACCAACCACCTGACCCCAGGTGGGCTGCAGACCGCCGCGTTCTTTGGCGATGTTCTCTGCCTCAGCAAAGCTGACCGTCTTGCGGAGACTGACCACCAGGATCTTCTCCGCACCCAAGCGGATGGCAGGTCGCAGCGGAGCATGTTGAGCCAGACCCCCGTCGAGGTAATAGCGACCTCCAACCTCAACCGGTGGGAAGATGAGGGGGATTGCGGCAGATGCCAGGACATGTCGAGCAGAGAGAATTACCGAGAGAGGGCACACCTGCGGAGTACGGGAAAGCCACACGTCGCTGGCCTCACGATTACCCTCAACAAAGACCACGTTCCGAGACGTCGCGAGCTCAGTGGCGGTAATGGCAACAGCACTCAAAACTCCCGAAGAGAGGGACTCTCGGATCCCCTGCCAGTTCATCTCGGCATGCAACATCTTATGGAGCGGAGCTGCGCTCAGCAGGGCCACCGGACCACGACGCGCAGAGCGCCTCCCGAGGAGGGCAAGAGGAGCTCTCCATAGCCGCTTCATCCCAAGTTCGTAGACCTGATCAATGTGAAGTTGTCGCCAGCGCTCCGCGAGGCTGGTTACTGCAGCCGCCGGGTCTCCCGCCCCAGAGGCCAGAAATGCTGCGTTGATGGCACCAGAAGATGTGCCCACGATAATGTCGAAGTGCAGAGGTCGGCCGAGTTCCCGAGACAGCTCTTCGAGCACATACGAGAGCACGCCCACCTCGTAAGCTCCCCGCGCGCCTCCGCCACCCAGAACCAGTGCCCTCTTAGTCACAGCACCGAGCATAGGTCGAGGAGACTGCCAGCGGCAATGCGGAGATGCATCGGAGAGATCAGGGTAATTATCCACAGGATTCACGTCCCTGTGGATAGAGTTTCCCACAGCTGTGGACGAAGTCGGCTAAGTACGCGTAACCACATCATCTTGTAAGTCAAAACTATCAACGCCACAACATCTTGTGTTTTTTCCGTTGACGCCCCAAATGGCCATCGATAGCATTGGCCGTCTACGGGGAGTTTCGGTAAATCGCGCCTGCATCTGGCGCCACCACCGTCCAACACCGCTTTCCGGCGAGCAACCAATTGGACGGTCCACGCAGACCACTGAGGAGTGAGAATGAGTATCGAGCGACGGTTTACCGCGAAATCAGATGACGCCTACAAGGGTCTGACCTTTGTTGCCAGACGCTCTGAGATTAGAAACCCCGATGGGTCCCAGGTGTTCTTGCAGGACGACGTGATGGTGCCGGACAGTTGGTCCCAGGTGGCCACGGACATCATGGCGCAGAAGTACTTCCGCAAAGCTGGGGTCCCCGCACAGACCCGGCGCGTCGAAGAGAGTGGCGTGCCCGAGTGGTTGCAGCGCTCGGAGGCCGACACGGACGCCCTCGACGAGTTGCCCGAGGAGCAGCGCTACGTAGGGGAGCAGGACTCCCGCCAGGTGTTCGAGCGGCTCGCGGGCTGCTGGACGTACTGGGGTTGGAAGCTAGAGCACTTCACTTCGGAAGAGGACGCCCGCGCGTTCTACGATGAACGCCGCCACATGATGGCGGCGCAGATCTGCGCACCAAATTCCCCGCAGTGGTTCAACACCGGCCTCTATTGGTCCTATGGAATCAACGGCCCCGCACAGGGCCACCACTATGTTGACGAGTTCACCGGACGGGTACGAAAGAGTCGATCCGCGTACGAACGTCCGCAACCCCACGCATGCTTCATCCAATCCGTCTCTGATGACCTGGTCAAAGAGGGCGGAATCATGGACCTGTGGACCCGTGAGGCACGACTCTTCAAGTACGGATCAGGCACCGGCAGCAACTTCTCGAATCTCCGCGGCGAGGGCGAGCGTCTGAGCGGTGGTGGTCGCAGTTCAGGCCTGATGTCTTTCCTGAAGATCGGCGACCGGGCAGCAGGTGCCATCAAGTCTGGTGGCACGACTCGACGCGCCGCAAAAATGGTGATCGTCGACGTCGACCATCCCGACATCGAAACCTATGTGAACTGGAAGACTATCGAAGAACAGAAGGTTGCCTCTCTGGTCACTGGAAGCAGGCTCAACCAGCTGCATCTCAACGCGGTCATGCTGGCCACTTCGACGGGCGGCGTGGAGGGGAAGGGACGCTTCGATCCACGGAAGAACGAAGTTCTCAAGGAGGCGATTCGTGAGGCTCGAAAGGCGCTCGTTCCGGATAACTACATCTTCCGGGTCATCCAATACGCGCAGCAGGGATACACCGACGTCAAGTTCCCTGTGTTCAATACGGACTGGGACAGCGAGGCCTACGGCACTGTATCGGGCCAGAATTCGAACAACACCGTCCGGGTCAACAACAAGTTCATGAACGCCGTCGCGAGCGACGAGCCCTGGGACCTTCGCCGTCGTACGGACGGAACGGTCAGTGCGACACTGCCGGCCAAGGACCTCTGGGACCAGATCTGCCAGGCAGCCTGGAGTTGTGCCGACCCCGGCCTGCAGTTCCACAGCACGATCAACGACTGGCACACCTGCCCCGAAGGTGGTCCGATTCGTGGCAGCAACCCCTGCTCCGAATACATGTTCCTGGACGACACAGCGTGCAATCTGGCCTCTCTGAACCTCATGCGCTTCTACGACTCAACGAACCACACCTTCGACATCGACGCCTACCGACACGGCATTCGCCTCTGGACTCGGGTTCTCGAGATCTCGGTGGCAATGGCGCAGTTCCCCAGCGAGGCGATCGCCAAGCTCTCCTACGAGTATCGGACGCTGGGCTTAGGTTATGCCAACCTCGGCGCACTGCTCATGGTCATGGGCTTGCCCTATGACAGCGACGATGCCCGCGCGATCTGCGGATGTCTCACCGCCATCCTGTGCGGAGAGTCCTACACACAGTCTGCACTGATGGCAGAACAACTGGGACCCTTCCCAGGCTACGCCGCAAACCGCGACCACATGCTGCGAGTGATCCGTAATCACCGACGCGCCGCCTATGACGACGACCACTCGGAGTTCGAGGGTCTGTCCACCCTGCCTGTCGGTATCGACTCAACGCGCGCACCAGCCGACATGCTGACTGCCGCCAGGCACTGCTGGGACACCGCCCTCGAGCTTGGTCAGGCGCATGGTTTCCGCAACGCCCAGGTCACCGTCATTGCGCCTACCGGCACGATCGGTCTGCTGATGGACTGTGACACCACAGGAGTCGAGCCCGACTTCGCCCTAGTGAAGTTCAAGAAGCTAGCCGGTGGAGGTTATTTCAAGATCATCAACGAGTCTGTACCTCCTGCACTACGCCGCATTGGTTATGACGACGAGGATATTCGGGCCATCGTTGACTACAGTCGGGGTCACGGCACCTTGCTCGGGGCTCCTATCATCAACCATGACACCCTCCGCTTGCGAGGTTTCGACGATACCGCCCTGGCCAAGATCGAAGATGTCATCAGCACGGCCTTTGACATCAAGTTCGCCTTCAATCGGTTCACGCTCGGTGACGAGTTCTGCAGGGAGAAGCTCGGGTTCAGCGATCTGCAACTCTTCGATCCTGCCTTCGAGCTGCTCCCGGCTCTGAGCTTCAGTGAGGACGAGATCCAGGCAGCCAACCGATATGCGTGTGGCTCCATGACCGTTGAAGGTGCGCCCGGCCTGAAGGAAGAGCATCTGCCCATCTTCGACTGCGCCAACAGGTGCGGCCGCGACGGCGTTCGCTTCATCCCATACCAGGCTCACATCCACATGATGGCCGCATGCCAGCCCTTTATCTCGGGGGCAATCAGCAAGACCATCAACATGCCCAACAGCGCAACGATCAAGGATGTGAGTGACGCCTACAACCTCAGTTGGAAGCTGGGAATCAAGGCGAACGCCCTGTACCGCGACGGCAGCAAGCTCAGCCAGCCTCTTTCGGCACTCTACG
>CAZEIY010000253.1:0-6390 GCA_964512375.1 uncultured Rickettsiales bacterium
TCTTCCCTGGGCTGCAGGCACTCGGGTCCGATTGGAGCAGGAGTTGCTCGGCGTCAAGGTTCACGGTCACGAGGTGATCCTGTCCTACAGCCACAGCGGTGAGTTGGTACGCACTCATGGCGCGCCACTGGATTCTGTCCTTCTCAATCCCAACCCGTCCTTCCCGCTGCAGCAGGCTGCGCTCCTTGCTCAGGATGCGGTCTGGCTCCTGTACGGCAGCGGTACGCTATGGCCGGCCCGCGGTGAGCTACGAGTTCTCATCGATGGTCGAGGACAGACCCGCCTGGCCTGGATGATCGACGTCAGCGTCGCCAAGCCGATCGGTACCTGGCGTTTCTTCGTCGACGCGCATGATGGCAGCCCCCTGCATCACGAACAGACCCTGTGGAAGGCGCGCGGCAACATCTACCCCACCAACCCGGACGTAAGCGATGTAGAGGAAGCCGACATCCTCGGCATAACTGGAGGCGGTCTGCTCGGAGAATACGCACAGGTGCGCTCGTGCTCTCAGTGGGAAGGGGAGGACAACCGCTGCGAGGCGAAGGAAACCCACGCTGCACCGGACAGCAACGGCGACTACCTCTACGAGCCTGACCCGGTGTCCTACGACGATCCCTTCGCCGAAGTGCAGATGTACTACCACCTAGATCGAGTCTCTCGATGGTTCCGGGACCAATTCAGCTTCGTTCACAACTTTGGAATCATCCAGGACCGCAGCATCGAGGGCATCGTCAACTTCGACTACAACAATGCCTTCTGGGGTGACGCCGATGGCGACAACATCGGTGAGGTGGCCTTTGGCCAGACCACATCCTACGACTACGCCTATGACGCAGACGTCATCTATCACGAATTCGGACACTCGGTTTTTGGCCGCATCGTCAATCCAGGCTTCATCGGTGCCGACAACTACGGAGTCGAGTGGGCGACCGGAGCGCTCAATGAGGGCACTGCGGATCTCTTCTCGCTGGTCCTGACAGGCGATCCTATGTTGGGCGAATACGCAGCCGGAGGCTTCAGCCTGGGTACCTCCGCGATCCGCGATCTAGAGGAGGACCGCCACTGCCCCACCGACCTGTTCGGCGAGAGTCACCGCGACGGCGAGATCTGGGGAGCCCTGGGCTGGAACCTGATCGAAGATGAGTTGATCGGGGCCGAGCTCACCGGACAACTGGTCTATGGATCCATCGGCACCTGGGCATCCGACGTGAACTGGGAAGAGGCCGGGCAGTCTCTGGTCGAGTCCGCGGCTGACATGCTCGAGGCAGAGGTCATCTCTCAGGAGCAGCACGACGCCATTCTCGGCCACGGACAGGCCTCCGGTGTCATCGGATGCGGTCGCGTCATCAGCCTCGACAATGACCAAGAGCCCACCTTGTACATGATTCACATCGGCTACATGGGCGACATCAACGTGCCGCTGGGTAACCAGTTCAGCCTCGATGTCGATGAGTACGCAGACCGACTGCGCTTCCGAATCAAGGACTTCCTGCGTAGCGATGCCAACCTTGGCTGGCGCCTGCACGTTCGACGCGGCGAACCTGTGCATCACGACCTTCAGGCCCTCGGTGGCTTCGAAGTACCCATACCGGCCGACTTCGACTACGTGGCGGACGGAGATGGCGATGACTTCGAGTACGAGCTGGATCTTGAATCCGACCCTCCGCTTGAGCCCGGCGCGACCTACTACTTCGCGCTGGCCTCGCGCGCTGACGGCAACATCCAGGGCTTCGCCGCAGCCGAGATCACCGTCGATGGAGACGTCTGGAGCGATGGTCCACCAGACATCGAGCCCACTGATGGCACAAACGGAGCTGGCTGTATCAGCTGCGGGACTCAACCGCCTGCAGAAGGAACTCCCAACTCCGCTGCATGGGCTGGCTTACTGCTACTGGGCGGCCTGAGCCGGCGACGAAGGAACTGAGCGCAGAGATCTCAGCCGCCGCACCAGCCGAGGCTCTACTCAGCCAATCGGAACGGGCAACAATCCCCCTCGCAACCAGGCGAGATCAACAGCGCACACTCAAGACGATCGAACTAGTCGAGGGTGCCGCGCTTCCACTTCTGGTAGTGCTTGCCGCAGTAGCCCTTGGCGCGCACCTTGGTCTCGCAACCATCAACGGTGCAAATCTTCTCGGCCGCCGTTGTGCGTAGAGGCGCTGTGCGGGCCCGGGTCGCGGCCTCGTTGACCTGCGTCATCTGCCCACGAATGCCCTCAAGGGCCGCAGTCATTTCCCCAACGCTGGTCTCCAGACGCTCCAACTTGTTGCGCAGATCTCGAACCTCTGAGCGGCTTGGAAGCCCCTTCTGGTCCAACACCTCATAGATGATATCCTCGACGGGCGTGTGCAACACCGGCACAAGCCGATCCGCCACTCCTCCAAACACCAGGCTCGTAAAAGTTCCCACTGCCTGCTCTCCTTTCGCGGCATGACCGCTTGCGACGCCAGATCTGCTGATCGAACCACCCTGCGTCGCTCGGGGGACCGACCTCTCACACTCTAGCTGCTTGCGGAGTCTCCTCCACCGAAATAAACAGCAAGCTCCTCAGCAAGCTCCTGCAGCTCGCCCTGAAATTCTCCGATGCTCTTCTTCGCCTTACGCAACTCGAACTCCAACATATCAGCCTGATCACGCAGCGCTCGAAAGTCCTTACGAGTGGGCACACCCTTGTGCTCCATAACCCGGTCAAATACATCGACGATGGGATCGCGCAGATAGGGCAGCGCGCCATCGTTGAGGGAAGAGAGGAAGTAGCTGGTTATCAAGCCCATGATCCGCCGGGGCGACAGTAGCTGATCGTTCGACTGAACGACCTGCTGAACGGTAGTCGTGCACGACCGAGCGTGTCAAGCCACACGATCGAGGAGCAGCTTGCCGACCAGTGCTGTCCGTGTTGTCATTCGCCGATGCGGCCAACAGCCCAACCGTCAGGGAGCTTCCTTCACTCAGCTCGAGTTGCCCTCCTATTTGTTCTGCTCCTGCTCTCGTGTGGCTGCAGCAGCAGCGTCGTAAGTAGCCTCGAACAACAACCAAAGGGACGTAACCACGAGGTGCGTGGCTGGACCACTACGGCGACCGAGAGCGGACCCAGACACAAGCTGCGGTTAACGGTCGATCTCGATCCCGCCAAATACATGGGCTGGGCTCGAACGAACATCCAATACCGGGTGCTACTCGATGTCCTGCTCGAGGGGCCTGATGGACTCTTCGATGAGCGAGTGCTCATCATCCCAATCAGTGAGACGCGCCAGATCGGCGAAGACAAGTCCCGAAACCTCATCCGGCTCGCCTATGGACCGGCAGGCAAGCTACTGCCCAACGGTTTTCGCCGCCTTGAGCCCTTCGATCTGATGTCCTTCAAGCCCAGACCAGGCGAATACAAGCTGACCATCCGTATACGGGTCATGACGGGGGCCCACCGCAACGCTCTGTGGACCCTACGCCACCTGCACGTGGACATCCTCAGCAGGAAAGGCAGCGATGGCCTGCTGACGAACTGGACGGAGCTTCCACCAGAAGGAATCTACTGAACAGTGGCGCTCAGCAGCGCGTCGGCTACGGCCACGACGGCAGTGACCTGCTGCTCCATAGGTAGGAACGACACACTCGGCTCGGCCCCATCGGCGCGGAGCAACCCGGGCAACGGCGGAAGATGCATAAACAGCGCCGCAGCACCTGAAGGAGCAAGACCATCGAGAAGCGAGAAGTACAGCGCATTGCAGATGTAGGTGCCTGCATCGTCCGAGAGCACCGCAGGCACACTGGCTCCTCGCAAACTCCGCAGCAGGCTCTCGTCAGCCAACGGACCGTACAGCTTCTCGGGGGCTCCCTCGATCAGGAGCTCTCCGCTGGGCTGCAGGCCAGCGACATCGGGTATCCGGAAGTCTGCCAGGTTGCGCGCACATCGCTCAATCTGGACTGAAGGGCTCTCCGCTGACAGCCCACAAGCAAGAACGGCCTTGGGAGGTTCTTCCAGCACCTGCATGACCAACGACCGGACGGCGGCCAGGCTGGTGGGAAGCACCCTGCGATCAACCACCACACCGTGTTCCCTCAGCCGGTTGGCTGCAGCGGCACTCACCACATCTGTCGAGTTCTCCGCCCAAGGGCCAAAAGGGCCAAAGGCCAGAAGCAGCAGATCGGCGCTCACGCGACCTCGCGCGACCACGAATCCTCAGCTACCCAACTGCGGATTCGCCCAAGGGCCCGGCTCTCCAGCTGTCGAACGCGCTCACGGCTGATTCCCAGGCGCTGTCCAACCATCTCGAGAGTCTCCGCCTTCTCGGCGAGGTGCCTGCGCTGGATGATCTCCTGCTCCCTGGCGGGTAGCTGAGCAATGGCAAGATTGAGTCGAACACGCTCCAGGTGCGCTTCCTGCCCGTCGGCTAGGAGCTCATCCGCTGTAGCAGCTGGATCGGGAATGAAATCACCACGTGGTGCCGAATCTCGCTCCGAGCCCACGGGCGCGTCGAGGCTCACGTCGTAGCCCATGAGCCTGCCCTGCATACTCTCAATGGTGGCCCGATCAACCCCGATGAGCTCGACCAGGCGCTCCATGCGTGCCTCGCCCTCGAGCCCTTCTCGCGCCGCCGCAGCCTTGGCCTTGCCCAGCCGACTGTAGACAGTGCGCTGTCGCTGGGTGGTTCCAAGTCGCACCAGGGAACGGGTTCGAAGCAGATGATCGCGGACGAACGCACGAATCCACCAAGCCGCATAGGACAGGAAGCGCACCCCGCGCTCTGGATCGTAGCGGTCCACCGCGCGGAGCAGCCCCAAGGTTCCCTCTTGCAGAAGATCTGCGAACGAAGCGTGCTGACCTGAGTACTCGCCTGCGATCTTGATGACAGCGCGCATATTCGACAATACCAGCCGGTCTGCAGCGCTCCTGTCACCTTCATTGAGCCAGCGCCTGGATAGTTCCCGTTCCTCCTCTGCTGTCAGCAGTGGATGCTTCTTAACAGAGTCGTAGTAGAGCGCGAGGGCATCGCTTCGGCTTGCATCCATGATTCTGTCTCCATCGGATGGCGAACTACGCCACCCCTTACATTGCTCGCACCTTTGGTGCCGAAAGCCAGGGCCACGGGTTGCCCGATGCCGCCGCGCGGCTTTGTCAGCGCGTTCGGCGTTCACCCTGTGCTCATCAGGTAAGACACGAGCAGAGCCGATCCTGTTCCATAAAATCCGCAAAAAAGTAGTAAAGGGCCGTCCTGCCCCTTGCTTGGTGGTGCAGGTCTTTGGATACTTCCATCTCGGAACCCCGGCCTCCGGGCCACTTTGCTGAGGACGCAATGACCTATATCGTCACCCGACTTTGCCGCGACTGCGTAGACACCGCCTGCGTTGCTGTGTGCCCCGTTTCCTGCATCTACCGCTACGAAGGCGACGACAAGGAGTCGTTTCCCAACCAGCTCTACATCCATCCCGAGGAATGCGTGGACTGCAACGCATGTGAACCAGCATGCCCCTGGGAGGCGATCTTCCCCGAGGACGAAGTTCCCGACGTCTTCGCGGATGACACCCCCCTGAACTACAAGATGGCTGACGAAGAAGATGACTTCGAGGTTCAGGAAGAGATCGACCACGAGCAGCCCGACCCGGATGAGGTCGTCGCCAACAAGCAGAAGTGGGGCTTCGAATAGGGCGAGCCCGGGCGGCTCAGTCGCTCTTCGTTGGGCTCATCCCGATCACCAGGGTGGGCCGTAGGCGCGCCTCTATTTGTTCAGGTCCTCGACCGTAGGCACTGTATCGCCGGTCCGGTCTGCAGGTGCCGGGACGATACAAAAGGGGCAGCAACGATTGGAGCCGCTGCGGCGGCGTAGAGGCCGTGCCAGGGAGGCAAACCTGCCAGTTCGGCGTAGGCCATGCTTACGGGATCAGCCCCAACGCGACGCTTGCTCCGGCAACGAGATCGGACCCGATCCGACCGCCCACCGATACCCGCTCAGGGCCATCTGGCAGGGGCCTGGGTTCACTCACGTCGCGAGCCGGACTTCCGGAGCGACCTGCAACTTTCTCGTCACCTCACTGAGCAGCAGTGAGGTCTCCGCCAGCCGATTGGCCCAGGGCTCGGTTGCCAAGCGGAGCGCCCCAGTCCGCCAGGGAGCGCCACCGAGACGGCCGCGGTGACGCTCGACAACTGCCTGGAGGGCGGTGACCGCACGATTTGTCTCGCCATAGCGGGCAGCGCCTTCGAGCAACTGAGTCAGTACGCGACGACGCGAACCGAAGCCGCGCGGCACACCGAGCTCACGAGCGATTCGCTCAAGCAGTGCGCTGGAGATGAAGAGACCGCTTCGCGCCGGAGTACACAACCAGTCCACGAGATCCTGCATCGAAGTGGAGATGTCGCCGAGATTGGGAGCCGTACCGGGTAGCGGATCGTTGAAT
>CAZEIY010000254.1:0-6385 GCA_964512375.1 uncultured Rickettsiales bacterium
CTGGTAGCTGGATTCTTGTCGTTCTTGTCCCTCTCTCGACTACTCTCTGCTCTCGCTCTGGGCCTCGGCCTGGGTGTGTTGCTGGCGGGATGCGCTCCCGATTGCCGCGGCGCCTGCCGGCACATGTTGGTGGATTGTGGGGTCGAGAGGGCTGACTACACTGTTGAGGACTGTACTGCCCAGTGTCAGCAGTACGTCGCCCACTACGATGACGATCGTCAGCGAAGCGAGTCTCGTACTGCGGTCGGCTGTGTCAAGAGTGCGGACTGTGCGGAGCTTCGCCAGGGCACTCCCTGCTACGACGGAGAGGTCTACGTCTGGTGAGGCTGGATTCAATGCGGGCCAGAGCGTCCGTCCTCTCTCTGGCTGTCGCTCTGTCTGCCAGTGGGTGCGACCAGGCAAAGAACTACGTAAACAGCGACATCGAGCCCATTACCATGGAGCAGTTGCGCCCTCTACGAGCGCTGGTTGATGCCGGCGAGGTAGAGAACGCCGAGGGTCGACTGCTGGTTCTGTGCGAGCAGCAGCCCCGTTCAGTAGAGGCTCGTCGCTTGTTGCAGGACGTGCGGCGTGCCAGGCAGAGCAATGATGACTATGTGCGGGGTTACCGAGACGCAGTCCACGAACACCCTGGAGACGCGATAGCGCACTACCTTCTCGGCCGCGCCCTCATTGAAGAGCCAGGTCTGGCCAGAGAGCAGTTTGAGAAGGCAGCGGCCCTCGATCCCCAGAATCCCTGGCCGACCGTAGGCCTTGCTTATCTATCGAGGTCGCGCGGTGATTACTTTGCGACGGTCGCTACCTATCGCGCGGCCCTATCGTTGGCGCCACGCTCCGCGCGGCTGCGTTGGTTTCTCGGCACCCTCTACCTCGACCTTCGCCTTCTGGTTGATGCGCAGCGTGAGCTGGCACTTGCAGAGCGCCTTGATCCGGACAACCCGAGAATCTGGGGAGCGCAGGGCAGGGTGCAGTTAGCTCTTGGAAATTTTCGGTTAGCCGGTGCGGCCTTGACGCGTTCCCGGGCTGCGATGCCTGACCAGGCCGAGCTCTACGAGCCCCTTACTGATCTGTATCTGCGTTGGCGCTGCCCTGAGCAGGCTATTCAGGCATACCAGGCCGGACTGGATCTCGGAATTGAGTCGGATTCCAAGGTCGAGGGCCGGCTACGCGCACTCGACCTGGTCGCGGATGAGGCGAACTGTCAGGCTCTAACGGAGTGAGTCCGACGAGAGACACATCTACACGCTGCTCTTGAGTAAAGCCTGGAGCCTAGTTCCCGTCCGGTGCGGTCCCTACGAACAAGCCGCAGACCCCAAGGCCAAGCCGTTGCACGGAGGATTGCTTGAGCCCAGCTTCAGTCATCATGGCGATGAAGTCATCATCGGTGGGGAAGCTGTTCATCGAATCACGCAGATGCTGGTAGGCCTCTGGCCCTGAGAGAAGGCCACCTACCAGAGGGACGAAGTGTTCGACATGAATCCGCGAGGCCCAGGCCTGGAAGCCGTGCTGTGGTGTACTGAGCTCAAGGATCACTACCTGACCACCACCGCGCACTACCCGGGCCATCTCACGGAGAGCAGCGAGCCGGTCGGGCACGTTTCTAATGCCAAAGGCGATGGAGCAGGCGTCGACGCTGTTGTCCGCCAGGTCAAGACTCTGGGCGTCTCCGATTTGAAGCTCGACCCGGTCCTCGAGGCCAGCTGAGGCGACCTTGGCGCGACCTACGTCGAGCATGCCCGATGAAGGGTCAATTCCGAGCACCTGGATGCTCGGATAGTGCCTGGCTACGGCCAGGGCGATGTCAGCCGTGCCGGCAGCCAGATCAAGGACTCGCCCACCTTCGGGTGCCTGGAGTGTACGCACTGCCTTCCGCCGCCAGCCTCGGTCCAGGCCGAGAGAGAGGATGCGATTGAGCAGGTCGTAGCGCTGCGCGATGCTGTCGAACATTTCGCCCGATCCCAGGACGGGATCGACTGCGGAGGGCTCAGTGCCGGCACCGGACTTGTGGGGCTCGGAGGTGGTCGATTCCATGATGGCGGCAGCAATACTCCATGCACCCTGGTGGTGCAAGGCTTCACCATGCTGGCGTCAGAGCACCATGAGGCGCTGAATCGTCCAGAGAGCTCCAGTAGCTGCGATGAACAGAGCGACGGGACGTACTACTCGTTGCCGGTACCAGCTGCGCTTTCGGAACCAGCCGACCAGTGCGAAGGCGAGGGCGAGGACAGTGATCTGCCCTACCTCTACTCCTACATTGAAGCCGAGCAGGGCGATCAGGAGGGACGCCCCCTTGAGGGAGTGCAGGCCGCCGAGTGCTGCCGCGAAGCCCAGTCCGTGGAGCAGTCCGAAGACGAAGACGAGCGCTGCCCGCCAGGGGCTGAGTTTGTCGGTGAAGAGGTCTTCCAGTCCGACGTAGACGATCGACATGGCGATGAGAGGCTCGACCCAGGCCGCCGGCAGTGAGAAGACGCCAAAGGTGGCGAGCGCCAGGGTGATGCAGTGGGCCAGTGTAAAGGCGCTGACCTGCCATAGGAGGGGGGCAATACGTGCGGAGAGCAAGAAGAGACCCAGGACGAAGAGTACATGGTCCAGTCCCGCTGGCAGGATGTGGCTGAATCCCTGGACAATGAAGACTCCGAGCACCCGCATGATTGAGGGAGGAGGGGGTGGTGTGCGCAGTGGTAGAGGAGCAGAGCGCTGTCCTGCTCGCAGCCAGGTCGTGTATGGGCTGCTGCCACGCAGAGTCACTGCTGCCTTACCCAGGCCCTCGGGTGCCTCCCAGGAAAGCCACTTTGCCTCTGCTGGGAGTTCCGTCTCGAATCGAAAATACAGTACTCGCCCGGGGTCTCCGGGCCGCCGCCCATCGTGACCGGGGGCTCCACTGACTGGTGCCATACGGGAACTGGAAGGAAGGAGCCTGCCAGCGACCTGTTCGAGCTGTGCCGGTCGATCGTCGAGACGTAGGGGCCTGGTCGCCAGCAGATAGGCCACTGCCGCCCGAACGATGCGCTCCGCTGCTGCAGGGTCTTCGTGCGGGTCAGAACCCTGGAGGAACTCGTGTAGAGGACCGTTCCGAGGGAGGGCGCGCAGGTCGACGCCGACTTCAATGCTGGCGAGATTGTGGGCGGGAAAGCTGATGTCTACCTGGGTAAAGCCGCTCGGATGGGCGGTCACCGCAGATGCCAGGAAGAGAACAGACAGCAGGCAGAACAGTGCCGCTTTCCACGTCGGTCGTCGCTTGCCAGTCATTTGGCGGAGCGTAGCAGGCTGTGCTGACCACTGGTTGCTCGCTTGCTGGCAAGCACTGTCGCGCGGGGACTGGAGCACTGTCCCGCAGGGGCTGGAATCTGGAGCGTCCTGGGCCTGCACACATGAACTCAGACTGTGACAGACTGGAGGATGATGATGTCTAAGAAAAGCGAGCACGTACTGCCGTCCGAGGTTGCTCCAACGGCCCTGGGCGCAATCCAGACCTGGGTGCGTCTGATACTGGGCTTTTCTATTGTCATCCTCTTTGCGTGTATCGCCATCGTTCTGGCGCTCCTGGTGTTTCCCTCGCGCGTCAAGCGTATCCAGGTGGGTAACCTCTACGGTAAGACCGTGGGGCCGATCCTGGTGTGGTTGACGGGTTGCCGCCCGGTCTTTACGAATCGCGTGCTTCTGGATTCGCAGGGACCAGCCATTTACGTCTCCAACCATGTATCGATTCTCGATTTGATGTGTGGGATGTGGCTGACTCCCCTTGGAGGTTGCGGGACCGCCAAGAAGGAGATCGCGAAGGTACCGTTTTTTGGTTGGCTCTATCGTCTCTCCGGCCACATCTTGCTCGATCGCGGAGACCGCGACCGTTCCATCGCCACACTTGATGCTGCTGCAGACTTTGTGCGACGTAATGGTGTCAGCCTCTGGATCTGGCCGGAGGGCACCAGAAGTCGTGACGGGCGCATATCGCCCTTCAAGAAGGGATTTGTCCACCTGGCCCTCGCTACGGGGCTGCCCGTCGTTCCCGTCGTGGTTCACAATGCCCATCACCGCTGGCCGGCAGATACCTACGCTATGTACCCGGGCGACTTACACATCGAGGTACTCGAGAAGATCGACACAACAGACTGGCAGGGAGATCGTGTGGGCGAGCATGCGCAGCAGGTTTATGACGTCTTTGTGGCGGCTCTGTCTCCTGAGCAGCGACCGATTCCAGACGACTCTGGCCCACCGGCCTGAGCGATCACGGTCTCTCTATCGACTCTCATCTTGCCGGCATGGTAGGTTCGCTCCTTCGATTGCTCGCCGCGCCTGGTTGGTTGCGGCTCTCTGGGAGGAGAATCTGATGCGCTTCTTGAGTCGACTTTTTGTGCTGTTCGCGATCTCGGCCCTTGCCGCTGGTTGTGCTGTGACCCCTTTGAAATACACCACCAATGCACGCTCGCTGGTTGATGTCATGCACCAGGGCTCTGAGAAGTTCGTGTCAGATGTCGAACTTGGTGACACGGCTCGTGTGGCCGTGGTGAACCTTGAGTCCAGTATGGACCCGTCGGGCTACCCATCCACCATCGTCTACGACATGCTGACCATGGCCCTGAGTAAGAAGGGCATCACCGTTGTGGAGCGCGACCAGGAGGGTCTGTACGCATCGGTGCTCGAAGGTTGGACCGACAAGCTCCCCTTCTACGTAACCAACCTGTGCGAGGGCAAGTGCGGATGCGATGGTGTCTGCCCCGAGAAGGACCCTTGCGGCCCGAACTGCCCCCAGGCCAAGCCGGTGATGCCCTGCTGTCCGGCGGGTCAGAGCCCCATCGTGCCCACCTGCACCAACTGTATTGCCGCAACGGGCGCTGCCATCAGTCCTGCTGCCATTCCACCGGTGTCGATGCCGTCGGCCCCCAAGCTTCCAGGCAAGGCTACGGCTGCTGCCGATCCGGGCCTGTCGCCCATCGCCGACGCTGCGACCAGTAAGCGCCCTGACTATGCCGACCTGTTTATTCTCGATGTGCCGCGTTGGTTCAAGAAGGACGGCAAGCGCATCGTCACTGAGCAGATGAGCGCGACCCATGTGCTCGGCTATCGCCTCATCTACTACGGCACCTCCATCGAGCCCACTGAGGAAGAGGATGTCATCAAGCGCATTACCCGCGCCGACATCGTCCTGCGACTCATCAACACCAAGTTCGGCACCGTGGAGTGGTCGGACCGGGTCAAGTTTTCGAAGGTCGACAGGTACCCCGAAGACGCCAGGGCTCAGCTGAGTCGTAAGCGCTTCAGCTACACGGCGCCACAGTACAAGGGTAAGAGCGGTGGCGGTCCACTGGGTGGCCTCGGTGGTCTGCTAGGCGGTGGCAAGTAGCCTCACCGGCTGTCTCAGACAAGAACCAGGAAGGCCGCGTTGGTAGCTACCGACGCGGCCTTCTTTGTACACGCCAGGGACGAGATGTCCCGGAGCGAATTAGCGCTTGATGGGCGCGCCGGCGACGGCAAAGCGGAGGCCCCAACGAGCACGGTTCTTCTCAGCGCGGGCCATACGGGGGTCTGGGCCGGTCATTGACGCGTCGCTGATCTTGCTGAGCGCCTTGGCTCCCTTGATGATCAGGCCGAACCCAGAGCTGAAGGCCGAGATAGCAAGAACCAGAAAGATCAAACCGCCGATGCGGGCCGCGCCAGCAACAAGGGTGTTATCTGGATCGAGGGCCAGTGCCATGTCTGCAGTTACGAAGAAGTGGATCGCGATGCCGGTCAACACGCCACCGACGACGGCGATGGGGATTCCCACGCCCAGGTAGAGGCCACCCGAGATGCCTCGCCCGATGTTCTTGGCCACTTTGTCGCCTTGCGCTCCATTCGGAAGCACATCCGGGCTGAGACCCAGGTGTCCACTCATGAGCTCAGCTCTACCGTCCCACTCGAGGGTTGGCGCGGCCGAAGCAGTCTGCGGAGCAAGTAGAAAGAGAAGTCCAGCAATCGAGAGAGCGGCGTTGAGTCGAAACATGAGGCCTCCAAGGATCATTTTTGGGTTCATCCCGCAGAGATCTTTCCACGAGTGGCCGTGCGGCGTCGTGGTAGCCAGGTAGTTTTTGTCATGGGCGCCGTTCTTGTGCGGTCAGCGGACCTTTAGAGTGTGGGGTGCGCTGGAGTTGCCAGACCCGCCGCTTGTACCTCCGGCACCTTGGGCGACAATGTAGTAGGCCGCGCCAGAGAGCCACTTCCCGTCGACGTTGGTACTGAAGCTCCAGTGACTTCCATCTGTGGAGGTCATATTGTGGGGCTCCCAGCCGCGACTTCCCAGCTTGAGCATGACCTGCACACTGTCTGCGGGCATGCTCGTGTTCGCGTTGAGCTTGAAGGGCGCACCGACCAGTGCTCTCTTTGCCACCTTGTGGCTGATCTCCAGACG
>CAZEIY010000255.1:0-6354 GCA_964512375.1 uncultured Rickettsiales bacterium
AAGCGGTGGATGTGGATGTAGACGCCCAGCCACCCCAGCCCTGTAGCGATGAGCGCTGCCCAGGTGAAGGCGAAACATGCGGGCTCCTGCCAGCGCCAGGTTGCCAACTCAGCCCCGACAGGTGTCGGCCGGTTGTAGCCAGCGTTGATGTCGACGGTCGAGAACTTCCGTACCAGGTGGTCACGAAGCTTCGGGTGAAGGAATGAGATCGGCGCGAGCAGACCAAAGCGGATCGGCAGGAGGAGAGGCACCATCCCGAAGCCGAGCACTGACTGCACCATACGGGTACGTGTCCATCCGGCGATGGGAGCGTATTCCGGATCCCTGGTGGTGCCGTACGCGCGCGGCCTGTGGTGGTCCAGGTGGGCCATCATCATCATGCTGGGCAGCAGAATTGGGATGCCGACGAGTAGGTTCCAGGCCATCGAGAAGCCAGGCAGTTCTCGGTTGCTCCGGTGCGCCAGCTCATGCATGAAGTACCCGACCCGCAGGAACACGAACATGTCGACGATGGTGGTAACGAAATAGAGGGGGGAGGCGAAGGGCAGCCGGTAGCTGAGGGCGAACAGCGCCCAGGCGAGGGCTGAGCTTCCGAGCAGATCTACCCAGTAGATCCATCGAATGGGAGGGTGCGCAGCCACGAGGCTGCTGCGCCGCTCGGGACTGAGCAGCCACTTCTTGGAGGTCTCGGGCGTCATGCGAGCTTCCTGCTTGTTGCGAGCGGCAGGCTACCACCATGCGGGAGCACAAGGGCTCGCTCTGGGGTGAGATCAGCCGCCAGGAGGGCCTGCTCAAGGGCCCGAGGCCCCTCATCTAGGGGCTCATCGCTCAGGTCGAAGGTGCCCCAGTGCATGGCGAGCATCCTCGCAGCTTCGAGGTCCCGGAGAGCCTGCACCGACTCCGCCGGATTCATGTGCTGTGGCTTCATGAACCAACGAGGCTCATAGGCACCGACGGGGAGGCTGGCGACGTCGATTCCTGGGAAGCGGTGACCAATCGCCGAGAAGCCCCCGAAGTAGCCAGTGTCTCCTGAGTGATACACGGTGCTCGAACCGCGCACGACCCAGCCGCCCCACAGCGCCTTGTTGGTGTCAGCCAAGGTGCGCTTGTGCCAGTGCTGGGCAGGCACCAGGTGGATTTCAACTCCGGCCAGAGCGATGGACTCCCACCAGTCCAGTTCGAGGCGCCGTCGGCAGCGACCTGGCAGGTACTTAGAGAGGCCCAGGGGTGTGGCAAAGAGGAGCTCGTCGCCGAAGCGCTTGCTTAGCGCCTTGAGAGAGCCCGCGTCGAGGTGGTCGTAGTGGCCGTGGCTGAGGAGCACCATGTCGACGTGGGGCAGGGTCTCGGCCTTCATGGGTGCCCGGGCCTTGCGCGGCATGACACCGCCAACGCGCCCGAGGATCGGATCAATGAGCACGCAGAGACCATCGATCTGCACCAGCAACGAGGCGTGCCCCAGCCAGGCAATGCGCCCGCTCTCAGGCAGCTTGAGGAATCGCTCGGCGGAGTCGTCTAGAACCTGTGCGAGCGGAGGGGTACGCTTGGCACGGGCCCATGGATTACGTGATGTTCGCCAGCGCATGAACTCTTTGAACCGTGCCGTGGGCGGTTCTTCCCAAGGGTTGAAGAAGCGGTCGCCCTGTCGGTGCTCTGCGAAATATGGCCGCCATTCCTGGGGGAGTTCGGAGGACTCGATGGCACAGGCTCGGGCAGCCGGCAGGTCTATTGGCATCGAGGTGTTCATCGGGCGGCAGACTATCAGGTTATAGTTCGCGCCTATGCCCCCCGGATTTCTCGGAACAGATGCTGATCTGTTGATGGACATCGTCGTCTCGTCTCTGGTGGTGGTTCTACCGCTGCTGGGCCTGTCTTATCGATGGGTACGGGCCAGGCACTACCGACGTCATCGCGACCTGATGATTGGCCTGGCCGGCACACTCGCGGTTGTCGTCACCCTCTTCGAGATCGATGTTCGTATGGCTGGTGGCGCCTTTGGCCTCGCGCAGCACAGCTCTCTGGCCGGCTCCTCGCTCATGGCTTGGAGCATCTGTATCCACCTGGCCCTGGCCACTTCCACCACGCTGCTCTGGGGGGCCCTCATTCTGGTGAGTTGGCGACGCTTTCCCAAGCCACCTCAGCCAGACGAGAGCTTCAGCACGAAGCATCGCTTCTGGGGTCAGCTTGGTGTGGTGTTGATGACGCTCACGGGAATCACCGGCGTCGAACTGTACGTCGTGTTGTTCTGTTACTGAGGGACGAACATGCTGGCGAGAGTGAGCCGCTCTCCGCGGCGAAGCCAGTGGCCTCGTAGCCTCAGGGACTGCAGTCGAGGGTCACTGAATACGGGCCAGTGGCACCACCGATGGCATCAACGACCAGATAGTAGGTCTGGCCCAGTACCGCGGTGAACTCAACGGCCTGATTCAGTTCCCCGTCCATACAGGCTGATGCGTTGCAGCCGGTGCTTCAGGACTCATGGATTTCGGCTGTTTCAGCCTCAAGTGGTCGCTCCTTGCCGCGAACTATAGCCGACAAGATTGCTCTGGGACCTTCTTGGCAGTCCTGCTATAAGGCGCACGCCTCGCCGCCGCACCGGGGAGCGGTGGCTGCATCTGGAGATGATCATGAGCTTACGCACTTTGCCGTATCCGAATATTCTGTCCGTCGCGCTCTCTGTGTTGCTTATCGGTGCCTGGGCGGTTCCCAGCCACGCCGTGTGTCCGGCCACGCTGCCAATCCTCGATCAGCTCAGTTGCTCGAACGTGCTCACCTCGACAGTGGACTACAACGAGGCAAGTCAACTAGGCGGATCGTGCGGAACCGAGGAGTGCTATTCGTGCGGGGACCCACTGGCCAACGAGGAACAGCTCTCGCCTGAGGCTGTGTACACATTCCAGTGTCAGGCGAACGGCAATGCCCACCTCAACATCACCGGTATGACCTGTGACCTGGACATCTACGTCCTCGATGATTCGTGTGATCCCTTCGCCGGCTGTGTCAGTGGTTCGACCGCTGCCTTTGGTGACGACGCCGTCGACTTCGAGTGCCAGGCTGGTGTGACCTACTACGTGGTCATCGAGGCCTATGGGGTCGTGCATCATGCGAGCAATCCATGTACCGATACCGGAGACGAGACCGGGACGGTGTACAGCCCTCCGTATACTCTTGAGTTCGACGTCAGCCAGAGCGCCGGCTGTAACGAAGACTGTAACGACGGCATCGACAACGATCTTGACTGCACGGCGTCTCAGTTTGACACCAACAACAACGGGATCATCTGCGATGTGGGTGATGTGGGCGTCGACTGCATGGACGACGACTGCGGCTCGGATCCCGTGTGTTGCGATCTTGACGACGATGGCATCTTCGGTAGCCAATGCGCGGGTGGTACCGACTGCGATGACGATCCCCTCGCTGGCGGCGCCGCGGTGTATCCGGGCGCCACCGAGGTCTGCGATTCTCTGGACAACGACTGCAACGACCTGGTGGATGACGTCGACATGGATGGTGATGGCTTCGTCGCCGATACCTGCGGTGGCAACGACTGTGACGACACCAAGGCGACCGTTTATCCGGGAGCACCTGAAGATGGCGGCACCGCTGCGGGTTTCGACAACGTAGATAACGACTGCGACGGCGACGTGGATGAAGGAACCGACAACGCAGACGATGATGGTGACGGCTACTCTGAGAATGATGGTGACTGCGACGACAACAATCCCGACGTGCATCCCGGTGCCGAAGAAGTACCTGGCAACGGCATCGATGACGACTGTGACGATGAGGTCGACGAGGACAGCGGTCCTGGTGACGACGATGACAGCGGCGGCGCCGTCGATGACGACGACGATGACGACGACGACGACACAGGAACCGATGGCAATCGGCCCCCGGGGGTCTTCGGCTGTGACTGCAGCATGGGTGCAGGTGGGCAGAGTGTCGGCACGCTTCCGCTCCTGGTTCTTGGCCTCCTGGTCTCGCTGCTCGCCGTCTCGGGTCGCCGCAGATACTCACTCCCTGGCTGAGCGGCTCTTGTCGCGCCCCGTCCTGCTTGCCGTTCTCTTCGGGCTCTTGCTGGGGGCTTCAGCTTGCTTTCAGCCCAATCAGATTGGTGGCGGCGGCGGCGGTACGCCCTGGACTGGCTCAGGCGACGATGATGATTCAGCGCTCGTGGGCGATGATGATGATTCAGCGCTCGTGGGCGATGATGATGATTCAGCGCTCGTGGGCGACGACGATAGCTCGGGTGATGACGATACGGCCGGTGACGATGACAGTGCTGAAGCTCCCCTCGTCCTGGCTCCGCCGACACCGTGTCCCTGTGGCTTCGGCCAGATCTGCCTGTCGGGTCTGTGCCAGTACGTGACGACCTTTGCAGTGGGTCTGCTGGAAGCAGCGCACAGCACGGACCCCGAGGTTCCGTCCGGAATGGCCTGCTTCTGGAACCCAGCCTTCCTGGGATCGGTGGTCATCAATGAAGGCAACTGTCATGTGCGGGTACTTTCGGTCGATAACCCCCCTGAGTCCCACGTAGAGAAGCACGGGGGAACGGTAACGATCACCGGCGGGCAGACAGACCCGATTGCCTTCACTCAAGCGGGGCCTGCGTCCTGTATGGCGAGCAACATCTCTCCCGGCGTCACCGATCTGTTCGAGGAGGGTGATGTGTTGGAGTTCCTGGGCAGCGGCGGGACCGATGTGCCGCCGTTCTCGGCAACTCTCGTCGCGCCGGCACCTATTCAGGGCTCGCCTGGCAACATCGAGCCGGGTAGCGCGGTGACAATGGCCTGGAACGGTGGCAACGGTGACTTCGTCGAGCTGACGATTGCTACTGAGGACACAGAGAGCGGATATGTCTTCGCAGCGACCTGCCGGGTCGCAGACACCGGAGCAGCAGTCATCCCTGCGACGATCACGGCTTTTCTACCAGAGGAACACGACGACTGGGAGGTGGCTTTCTCGCGGAACGAGGTCGAGCACTTCGAGTATGACGCCATAGGACTCGTCATAGAGGTGGTGGCGCAGACGAGTTGGGCCTTACAGGTGGCCGCGAACTGAGAGATTGTTCGAGGGTAGCGCTGCTCCCCTGCGTCAGATCATGAAAGCCCCGTTGTTTATGTTCAGGCCCTGTCCGGTGACGCCGTGCGCATCACCGGAGACCAGCCAGGCGACCATGCCGGCGATCTCTTCGGGCTTACTCATTTTGCCCAGCGGGACGTCCTGCATGGCGACAGTGTGTGCTTCCTGGGCCGAGACGCCCAGGGCCTTGCCGAGGCCGCGAAGTCCATCCCAGGCCATTTCCGTGTCTACCCAGCCTGGACACAGCGCGTTGACCTGGACCCCGTCACCAGCGAGCTCGGTCGCCATGGCCCGCGCCAGCCCGAGCAGCGCTGTCTTGCTTGCGCAGTAGCCGGTGTAGCCGGGCACACCGATGCGTCCGAGGATTGAGGACATGAGCACCATGTGGCGTACGCCATCCTGAACAAGGTGGCGCTGCGCGGCGCGTAAGCAGTAGTAGCTTCCGCTCAGGTTCGTAGCGACCAGGTCATCGAAGCGGTCATCCGCGCCGGGCTCGTTGACCCCACCGATGCCTGCGTTGGCGACGACACCGCGCAGGGGCCCAGTTCTGCCGCAGCCTGGCCGAAGGCTTCATCGACCTGGTGGCGATCACGCACGTCGCAGGAGCGAATCAGCACGCTGGTTCCCAGCGATCGCGCGCTGTCAGCGGTCTCTTGCAGAGGGGCCTCGCGGCGGCCAACAAGGCTGAGGTTTGCGCCTTCTTCGGCGAGCCGAAGCGCGATGGCGCGGCCAATTCCAGTGCCCGCGCCGGTGACTGTGAAGTGTTGCTCTTGTTGTCTCATTGGGTGCGTTGTCATGGCCGGCATTCTGCCAGCGCTATCATTCGTCGTGGTCATGAACACGTCGAAAGCCAGAACGCAGCGATTCTCCTTGCGCGACACGGGTGTCACCCTGCACAGCTTTGGCGGCGGTGGACCCGCGCTGTTCGCCTTGCATGGCTTTACCGGCAGTGGTTTGGATTTCGCGGCGTTGTCCGAGCAGTTCGATGGCGAGCTGTACTGCCCGGATCTGCCCGGGCATGGGGCCAGTGACCGCCTCCCTCCACTCGACACTGAGGTGTCGGGAATTGAGGTGTGCGCGGACACCCTCGTCGAACTCGCCAATGAGGCGGGTCTGCTCTTGCCGTCTCTGCTGGGCTATTCGATGGGTGGGCGCACAGCGCTCACCCTGGCGCTTCGCCACCCTGGCGCGGTCGGTGCGCTCGTGCTCATAAGCGCTTCTCCGGGCCTCGCGGCGGCCACCGAGCGTGCGCAGCGTCGAGACCTCGATGAACAG
>CAZEIY010000256.1:0-4877 GCA_964512375.1 uncultured Rickettsiales bacterium
CCTGAAAGTGCACCAGTGCACACTTTTGGGGAGAAAAACGTAGGGAGTGGAGGGGGCGCCCCGGACGCAGTCTCTTAGACGTCTAGACCGAGTAATCGTAGCTTCTGAGTGATGATGTCCTGAGTGAACGGCTTTACGATGTACTCATTCGCGCCAGCGTCAATCGCGTATGAAACGCGTTGAATCTCGCTCTCCGTGGTGACCATCATCAACAAGACGTCGTCGTTCTCATCGTTGGACCGAACCGCCTGAATGAACTGCAAACCATCCATATTGGGCATATTCCAGTCGACGAGAGCCACAACGACATCGGGATGTTCTGCGAGGGTATCGAGACCCTTCCGCCCGTCAGCGGCCTCTACACAGACGCAACCAAGAGGTTTGAGAATCCGCTTCAGGATCGCGCGGGTGGCGCGGGAGTCATCGACGATCAGCACCTTCATACGAACAGTCTACTCTCGGCAATTGTGCACCACAATCGTGCAGCCATCTGTCTACCTGCTTCAGTGCCCACGTGTCTACCCCCGTGGATGCCTTCCGGGCTCTTTAAGTTTGGGTCGCTTCGGAATCCAAGAGTCTTGCGGGGCAATGAGAGGGAGAGTTTCTTGGCAGACCCCTCTCTCTGATTATCGGGAGCCAACCATCCGTCCGAGAGTTTGGATGACTCCCAGGATCTCGCGTTCGGTGACGATTCCACTCACTCGTTCGGTCTCGTCGTCAATGACCGGCACTGCGCCGAGGTCTTCTCCTGCCTCGGAGTTGTAGAGCAGCTCCGCGACCTCGAGCCAGCGTGTCTCAGTACCCTCAGCGATGGGGTCTTCCATCATGGCCTGGCCAATCTTGTAGCCGAGGACGCCCATAGTGTCCTTGTCCTCACGATTGATGAGGAACAGGTTCTCGAGGAAGCGCTTCTCGGGCCCCTTGCGGTTGACGAAGTCCTTGTCTGGTGGAGGTAGCTGGCTGGCAATGTCGAAGTCTGAGACAAGCCCCACCAACTCACCTTTCTCGGTGACCGGTAGATACCGGACCTCGTGCTCCTGCATCAACTGCATGGCTCGCCCCATGGTTTCCTCTTTTGTGATCGTCGTCGGGCTCTCACGCATGATGTCCGCGACTTTGACCATGGCTGAGTCGAGCAGGATCTCAGTGGGCATGCTGCCCTTTTGTCCTCTCATCACGTCCATGAACCGCACGCCCTTGGGCCGGACGTTGCGGGCTCGACGGAGTGATTCCATGCGTACGAAACAGGCGAGCAGGGAGCTCTTGGTGACGAGCCCGACCAGGGAACGACCACCGTCGGGCCTGGCGAGCACTACGGGCAGCGTGTCGATGTTTTCTTCGAACATGATATCGACTGCTGCTGTGATGGAGTCCGCTGGTTCCACGGTCGTCACATCGCGGCAGAGGCGAATCATGGATGCGAGCGGTTCATTGAGGAATGCGTCATCGGCGTCGGTCTGACCGAGAGTGCCGACGGCACTGGAGAACATTCGGGCGACAAGGCGCTTACTCACCATGCCCACGAAGTGCCGCTTGAGAACTTCGCCCTGCTTGTTCTTTTCCTCGTCGACGACGGGGATGTCCTGGACCTTGTGTTTCTCGATGAACTCTCGACCGTCACCAATGCGGTGGTCCATTGTCAGGTAGAGGGGGTCGCTGGTCATGACGTCAGCCACGGAGTGGACGTAGCGGAAGAAGGCATCCTTGCCGTCATAGAGGCAATCGATCACGTCAGGAAGGTTGACCTTGGTCCTGGCATCGTCGATGCGGTTGCCAGGATTTTGCTGTGGTGCCGCAGGTGCTCCGCGCCCCTGGCCACCGGGACCGCGCCCTTGCTGGCCGCCCGGGCCCCGTCCTTGCTGGCCGCGTCCTTGACCGCCACCTTGACGACGCTGACCTCCTGGTGGTGGGCCTTTCCTGCCGAACATCGATACGTTCTCCTATAAATACGCTCAAGGCGAAAAATTACTACTTCCGGGTCGGTTTCTGGAAGCCTGGGCGCAAACTATTTCACCAAAAAATCAGCTTAGCAGGTTCAGGACGGCTCGGACGCACTGCTTGTCTGTGTATCTAGCCACGACTTGAGTGCCGCCAGATATTCGTTCTTGTCAGGGCCGTTATGAATTTCGTGGAAAGCATCGGGCCACTCGCGCACAGTTGTTGTGCTGCTGTCCAGCTTTTCAGCGAAGGCGCGGCTACCGGCCGCGGAGCAGATGGAGTCCTTGTTGCCGAGTAACCAAAGGGTTGGCAATCCGGGTGCGAGGCCTTTTGGTGTCACCTGTTTCATCGCCGCCAACAAGGACGTGTACCACCGAGTGCTGACCTTGCGGTGGACCAGAGGGTCTTGCTCGTAGGCACGAACGGTGTCGGCGTCGCGGCACAGCAGCGAGGTGTTCAACTCATTGTCGAGGCGGAGCTGGGGCAAGACCTTTGAGAGGAGCTTGCCGGCGACTACTTTGACTGCGGGTGGGTCTATGGCGACTTCCAGACAGGGATTTGACAAGATGGCCCCCTGCAATCCAGCTGCGGGGTGATCCTGCAGGAATTGCAAGGCGATCAGGCCTCCCATGGAGTGACCCAGCAGGTAGCAGGGCAGGTTCTCGCCGTGGGCCGCCCTAAACTCATCGAGTACCGTCCTCACGTCTGCGGTGTAGGTGGAGAAGCCGTCGACGTGTCCGCGCAGGCCTCCGCTGAGTCCGTGTCCGCGGTGGTCGAAGCCACGTAGCGCGTACCCGGCAGAACCCAGGGCGTCAGCAAAATGCTGATAGCGCCCGCAGTGTTCGCCGACGCCGTGAACGATGAGTAGCAGTCCTCTGGGGGCCTGAGCCTGTTCGTTACTCCAGTCCCGGACCAGGAGTGGAGTTGAATCGACGGCAGCTATCTCGTGCTCTGTAGGGGGGCTCATTGCTCGTCCTCGGTTGGGGAAGATTCCGTGGCGGTTGGGGAGGCAGAAGGGGGTGCCGTTGGGTCCATAGGAGCGGGCTCAATTGCTGCGTTGGTTGCTGGCTCGGTAGGCGGGGCGGGCGTCGACTCGCCTCTCGCACCGACGGTGGGAGCCGGCCCGACCGTGACGTTTGCCTCGCTCTCTACCTCGTCTGTCGTTTCGGTGACCATGCTCGCTTCGACCATCTCTGGCGTGAGCCGGGGCCCGTTGAGGAGCGACACGCTGAGCGCTGGAAACCAGGAGATGAGTGTCAGGCAGAACAACATCAAGAGGGTGAACGGCAACACGCTACGGATCACCTTGAGGATCGGTTGGTCGAAGACCGAGCTGGCCACAAACAGATTCAGGCCGAGCGGCGGGGTGAGGTAGCCGATCTCGAGGTTGACGATGAAGATGATCGCGAAGTGCACCGGATCAATGCCGTAGCGCATGGCGATGGGGGCGAGCAGGGGAGCGACGATGAGGATCGCGCTCATGATGTCCATCATGCAGCCGAGGGCCAACAGGAACAGGTTGACCAGGATCAAGAATTGCACCTTGGTGCTGACGTGGCTTTGTACCCAGGCGGCCGCAGTTCCGGGGACTTCCTGGCTGATAAGGAACTTGTTGAATGCGATGGCCAGTACGACGATGAGGAGGAGGCTCCCCATGATTACCGCTGAGTCTCGGAAGACTCGAGGCAGTTCGCGTGGATGTAGCTCGAAGATGGGCTGGCTCTCGTTGCCGGGCTCGCGCCGTCCCCACCAGTGGATGAGCGGGTGGATCGCGAACTCGACAACCAGTGCGTAGACGACGCTCACTGCGGCCGCCTCGGTAGCGGTGAACAGTCCGCTGTAGATACCGCCAATGATGAGAACCGGCAGGCCAGCAGCCCAGATACCGCGCGACATGGACCGCGGAAGTACGCCCAGGGTCTCACTGGTGCTCATCACCTTGTCGCGTTCCTTGAACACAGACCACAGAACGAGCACTGCGCCGATAACCACACCCGGGATGATTCCTGCGACAAACAGGTCGCGCACCGAGGGCTGCTCGATACCGAGAACCTTGAAGCTCTCCAGGTCAGTGAAGCAGACGACTGCGTAGATAATCATCGGGATGGACGGGGGGATCAGAATGCCAAGGGATCCAGCGGACGTAAGCAGGCCCAGTGAGAACTTCTCGTCGTAGCGGGCGTCGATGAGCGCAGGCACCATGATGGAGCCAATGGCGATAACGGTGACCGGTGAGGAACCGGAGATCGCCGCAAAGATCATGCAGGACATGACTCCAGCGATTGCGAGGCCACCGGGCATCCATCCCAGAGCCGAGCGTGCCATGTCGATGAGCCGTCGAGCGATGCTGCCCTCGGTCATGATTGCACCCGCCATCACAAAGAATGGGATGGCAAGTAGCACCTCTTTGTCACTTGCTGTGTAGAGGTCGCGGACGATCAGGCTGAGGTCTCCCCCTTCGAGTAGATGTACGCACAGCGCCGCGCCAGTTCCGATCACGACGAACAGCGGCGCGCCTGCGAGCATCAAGAGGAAGGTGCACAGGATGATAAGCCAGATCTTGCTGAACCAGAGGCCCAGCAGCATGCCCAGGAGAAGGCCCGGCAAGAGGCCGGCCAGCACCATGTCGCGTATGCCTGCGTTGCGGGGATTGGAGCGCCAGTGCCTGGCTGGGATGTCATCCAGTTCGACCTTTGGCTTTCGGCCCGTGAAGAAGCGGCTGGCGAACCGCAATGTCATGACGCCGAAGGCCAGGGGAAGGACCAGTTCAGCTACCCAGAGACTGAGCTCGGGTCGAAGGGTGGCGACGCTGACGGCGATACCGTCTTCGATCATCCACTCGTAGGACTCGGCATCCTCGAAGTCCTCAGGGCCGATCCAACCACTCACCGCCCACAGCGCGAAGTCATTGAGCTTGATGGCAATGTCTTTGGAGATAG
>CAZEIY010000256.1:4887-6305 GCA_964512375.1 uncultured Rickettsiales bacterium
CAGACTCGGGTTGATGATGTGGCCCCTGACCACTTCAAGGGCAGACATGCACAGCTTCCACGAGAACGCGGCTGAGATGAGCATCGAGATTCGGAAGAGGAGGGCACTTCCGGAAGGACTGAGTGCACGGTCGGCAGCATCGATTGCCAGGTGCTTGTCATCGCGGGTAGCGAGGCTGGCGCCAAGGAAAGCTACCCAGAGCATCAGGAGTAGGGATAGCTTGACGGGGTCGGCGATCTCTAGTGTGAACGCCTCTGATTCGCGGTTCACAAAATCGAGGAAGACGAGGCCGGTCATCGCCATGGTGGCGACGAAGATGATCGACGTCTCGACACGATCCAGACACCGGTCGAGGAAGGAAAGCAGCTTTGCTAGGTAGTGGTAGAGCCCGGCGACCACCAGGATCAGCGTGAACACCACCTTGAGAAGCACGACCTCGCGCATGAAGTTGCGGAAGGCCTGCCACGTAGAATCCCAGCCGCGGGAGATGAGGTCCAGCGGCGCGAAGACCAGGTTAAGGAGCTTCTGAAATTGCACAGCTTTGCTGCTACTTCCCTCCGCGGAACTTGGCCAGGGCCGCGTACACCGCATCGAGTTGGTCTGAACCGACGACCTCGCGGAACTCTTCGTGAACCGATCGGGTGGCATCCACGAGCGGCTTCAGTTCAGCCTCGCCGGGCTCGCGGACCGTCACACCCAGTTCGCCGAAGTTGGCAATCAGTGCTGGCTCAAGCTCACGGACGAGTCGTCGTCCCAGTGCCTGATCCTTGAGCCGGTCACCGGTGACGATCTTCTTGAGGTCGTCGGGCAGCGATTCGAACCAGGCCTTGCTGTAGACGATGGCAGCGGGCTGAAAGATGTGGCGGGTCAGAGTCAGGTAGCTGGTGGGCTCGTACCAGCCGGAAGCCTGGGCATACAGTGCGGTGTTGTCGAAACCATCGACCGTTCCACGGGATAGGGCATCGAGCACCTCCGCGGTGGACATTGCGAAGGCCTGCACGCCGAGCGCCTTGTACATGGCCTTGTGTACATTGCTCTCCTGGGTGCGCATCTTGTGGCCCTGGAGGTCAGCAAGGTTGCTCATAGGGCGCTTCGTGTAGAAAGAGCGCCAGCCGTTCTGTGCCCACATGGTCATGTGGATGCCCCGTCTGCGCAGTCGCTTCTGCATGGGCTCGAACAGCACGTTGTCGAGTACGTAGTCGGCCTCTTCGTTGCTACGGAACAGGTAGGGCAACTCAGGAAGATCCAATTGCGGCACGTTGGCGCCCGTCGCAAGAGCGCTGGTAGTGAAGCCGCCCCCCTGGAGGCGCCCACCGTCGCGAATATCCTGGATCATCTCGACTTCGCCACCCATCGATCCGCCGGTGAACAAGCGGACGCGAATCCGTCCTCCGGACTCCTTCTCAACGCGTCTCTTG
>CAZEIY010000257.1:0-2907 GCA_964512375.1 uncultured Rickettsiales bacterium
CGCCGACAAACTGCAACCTGAGTCAGCCGGATAAGCACGATCGGACCTATACGCTGATTCCGGCGACTGAGCTCGACGCCGACAGTGACGGTGAGGCGCCATGCGAGGGGGACTGTGACGACACGCCAACTCCTGGAAATGGTCCGCTGATCTCGTCGCAGTTTGCAGAGGTGGGCTGTGATGGTCTGAACAATGACTGCTCTATTCCGACGCCAGACGTCCTGGATGCGGATGGTGACGGCTACTCTTGCGCCGTGGATTGCGACGATTCGGCAACTGCGGTGAACTCCGCTGCCACCGAAGACTGCACCGATGGCATCGACAACGACTGCAACTCGCTTATCGATAGTCAGGACCTGGCCTGTTTCGATGTGGTCATCGACATCACTTCTTCGGTGAGCAACGTCAATGTGGCGACTCTGGCCGGGAGTCCCGGCGCTGCGGTAGATGTGCTGGTGAACATCGCTTCCGGTGTGACTGTGGACAGCCCGAATACTTCCAACCCTGCCCTGACTACCCACGGTCTACCCGCCGGCTCGACCGTGCAGATCATCAATGAGGGCACTATCCACGGCAGGGGCGGAGATGGCGCCTGTGAGGAGGAGGGTGCTGGTGAAGACGGAGGCGACGCTATTCAGGCCAACGTCCCGGTGACCATTGATAACTCCAACGGCGCCATCTACGGCGGCGGTGGGGGAGGTGGCTCTGGTGATGACCCCACGGGTGGCGGAGGCGGTGCTGGTAATGGTCAGGGCTGTGACTGCAACGACTATTGCAATGGTCCGCACGCATCGGGTGGCAACGGTGGGAATGGGCCGAATCGCCATGGAGCCATTCCTGGGGGATTGGCGGCTAACTACAACGGAACACCCGGCACTGGAGGGGCGCGGGGCAATCCCGGATCTCTAGGTGGCGGGGGTAGCGGTGGTGCTGCGCAGCCCGGCTCCGCGCCAAATAAGCAGGGTATGGGCGGCGCTGGCGGCGGCTGGGGCGGCGGCGGCGGTGGTGGTTCAGGCACTCATATGCCCCGCAATCCCGGCCCTGGTGGCGACGCGGGCTATGCGGTTCGCGTTCTTACCGGTGGCAGCATCGCCTGGGTCGCCGGCTACAACCTGACCCAGGTCAAGGGCCTGGCCCAGTAGCTGGCACAAAGGGCAGGAGCAGGCAGGTGCCCCAGCTTCACTTTCAACTACTGCCCGAGCAGGGACCCTGGCCGACTGCGGACCCGTTCCTTTTCTGCGTTCACCACCTCGATCGCTATCCCGAAGGCAACGAGCAGTTAGGTCCCAGGGTATCCCTGCAGGGTCGCCAACTCGGCTCCCCACCACGGCCGTGATTCCGCGCGCTTTGCGCGGCACGCCGATGGCCGAGAGGAGACCCCCTGGGCGGGTCTCTCTCATCGCCCGGGCTTCAGTGCCTGCGTCTTCGGGTCACCAGCAGCAGCCCCAGCAGCAGGAGCAAGCTCGTGGCGTTGGGCGCGCGACTCGGCATCACTGAACAGTCGCAGCCCGCAGAGCGCGGGTCGGTGCCCGCGGCTACTTCGTCGCCGTCACTGATTCCGTCGCCGTCGGTGTCGGGGTTGAGCGGATCGGTTCGCCAGCGGGCCTCTTGTGAGTTGGTCAGGCCGTCGCCGTCGGGGTCGTCGTCTGGTCCGTTGGTGGCGTCGTTGTCGAGGTAGTCGGGTATGCCGTCGCCGTCGCTGTCGCCTGCGCCCTCTTCCTGGTCCGGGATTCCATCGCCGTCGCTGTCTTCGTCGATGAAGTTGGGTATGCCGTCCCCATCAGCATCACTGATCCCTTCTTCCTCATCGGGGATGCCATCGCCGTCGCTGTCGTCGTCGAGGTGATTGGGTATGCCGTCCCCATCGACGTCATCGTCATAGTTCTGCTCGAAGCCGGTGAGGATGCCGTCGCCGTCATCATCGCGGTCCAGCGCATCGATGATCCCGTCGCCGTCGCTGTCGCCCGGCTCTTCGTCGCTATCAGAGATGCCATCGTCGTCGCTGTCGGCGTCGTTGGGGTCGGTGCCGAGGGCGTCTTCCTCTTCGTCCGTCAGGCCGTCCCCGTCGCTATCGAGCGGCGCACCGTCGTCGTCATCGCCGATGTCGTCATCGTCTCCCGCGTCATCGTCATCGCCGCTGTCGTCGTCGAGGTGATTGGGTATGCCGTCGCCGTCGCTGTCACCATCGGGTCCGTCGTCGTTGTCCGGGTCCTGGAAGTTGGGTATGCCGTCGCCGTCGACGTCCCCGTTGGGGCCGTCATCGACTGTGTCCTGGTCATTGGGAATGCCATCGCCGTCGCTGTCGCCGTTGGGTCCGTCGTTGTCGTCGGGGTCCTGGAAGTTGGGTATGCCGTCGCCGTCGCTGTCGCCAGAGCCTTCATCGGCGTCTGGGACTCCATCGCCATCTGAGTCTGGATCCAGCGCGTCAATGATTCCGTCGCCGTCGCTATCACCCGACCCCTCGTCGCTGTCGGGTATGCCATCGCCATCCGAATCGTCGTCGAAGGGATCGGTGCCTGCGTCGACCTCGTCCGAATCGGAGATCCCGTCGCCGTCGCTGTCGCCTGTGCCTCCGTCGCTGTCGTCAAGGTCGAGGAAGTCCGGTATGCCGTCGCCGTCGCTGTCTGTGCTCGGATCGCTGTCTGCATCGAGCACGCCGTCGCCGTCACTGTCGTCATCGAGGAAGGACGGTATGCCGTCACCGTCTCCATCCGAGGAGCCCTCGATGCTGTCGTCGATGCCATCGTCATCGCTGTCGCTGTCGTGGTGGTTGGGAATGCCATCACCGTCGGAGTCGCCGTTGCCCTCGATGCCGTCCGCGATGCCATCACCGTCGCTGTCTGGGTCCAGCACGTCGGGGATTCCGTCGCCGTCGAAGTCGCCACTGCTCTCGTCGACATCCGGCAG
>CAZEIY010000257.1:2917-6293 GCA_964512375.1 uncultured Rickettsiales bacterium
TCACCGCTGTCGCAGATGAGGTCGCCGTCGTTGTCGGGTCCATCGTCGCCAGGGTCGAAGCTGCCTGAGCTGCAGTCCTCGCAGCCGTCATTCTCGCTGTCGGCACACACCAGGGGGTTGGCGGTGTCGCTGTCATCGAGGGGAGTCAGACAGCCGGTGTTGCCATTGCTGCCGTCGCCTACGCCGTCGCGGTCGATGTCCACGCAGGTGTCGAAGTCATCGCACAGGGCATCGCCATCGATGTTGCCGTTGACGCAGCCCTCGAGCAGGTCGCAGATACCGTCGTTGTCGCCGTCGCTGGGTTCGTCGGTCAGATCCAGAGGGTCGGTGTTGCAGGCGAACTCATCGACATCGCTCCAGCCATCGTTGTCGTCGTCCGGGTCACCGGCATTGCACAGCTCATCGCCGTCAGCATTGGGCCCATCAGAGAACGAGTTCCATATTCCTGAGCTGCAGTCTTCGCAACCATCAGGTTCGCTGTCACCACAGACCGTCGGGTCGTTGTCGTCGGAGTCAGTGATCGCCGAGGTAGCGCAGCCGATGTTGCCGCCATTACCATCCCCAACCCCGTCGCCGTCGACGTCCTGGCAGGTGTCGATGGAATCACAGAGCGCGTCGCCGTCGGTATCGGGCGGCTCCGATGAGGCGCTGTTGGGATTGCTGCCGCAGGCGGCCTCGTGCAGGTCGAGCCAGCTGTCGCCGTCATCGTCGGGGTCGCCGGCATTGCACAGGCCATCGCCGTCCAGATCCGGGCCGTCGTTAGCGGGGTTGAAGCTCGCGTCCTGACTGCAGTCATCGCAGGTGTCGCTGTCATCGTCGACGCAGGTGTTGGCGTTGCTGTCATCAAAGTCAGGTGTAGCGATCACACAGCCGGCATTCGCGTTGGTTCCGTTGCCGATCTGGTCGCCGTCCACGTCGACGCAGGGGTCGAGCACATCGCAGATACCGTCGCTGTCGATGTCGATGGGGATCGAGCCGGCATCGAGCGGGTCCGAGGCGCAGTTGTTCTCCTCGATGTCGCTGAAGCCGTCGCCGTCGTCGTCGGCATCGCCCAGATCGCAGGCGCCATCACCATCAGTGTCCAGTCCATCATTGTTGGTGTCCTGGCTACCGAGACTGCAGTCATCGCAGAGATCGAAGTCCTGATCGCTGCACACTGTCGAGTTCACGGGGTTGGAGTCGCTGCTGTTGATGGCCCCATCGCCGTCGGAGTCAAAGGGCAGGCAGGCCTCGAGGCAGGCGCAGCCAATATCCAGGCAATCAGCGCCGCCATTGCTGTTGTTGTCGATGCCGTCGAAGCAGGCTGTCTCGACGACGGGGCCGCTGTCACAGGCGTCGCCGATGCCATCGCCATCACCATCAGCCTGGCTCAGGTTGGTCAGGCAGGGGCAGTTGTCGGCGGGATCGGGGATGCCATCCTGGTCGGAGTCCGAGAAGGGATTGAGGTCGAGCAGCGCGTAGTCAAAAGCCAGGTAGGGCTCGTTGGGGGCATTGACGGTGATGATCACCTCACCGTCTTGGATGTCAGACCATGGCACCTCAGAGAACGCCGACTGCACCAGCCCATCCTGGCCGCCACCCTGCAGGGTCAGAGTTACAGTCGTGCCATCTACCGAGATGGTTGCCGGAAAGACGTCGTAGTCACCAAAGACGAAGTTGATGAAGTGGTCTGCCCCAAAGTCGGGGCCGCTGGTGGGCGCAGTGAAGTTGAAGATGAACTGCAGGCCGTTGGCGACACCGCCGTTTCCTTCGACCGAATAGTCCGTGTGCTGGGCACCGTCGCTGGCGCTGAGTTCGGCAGCAGATCGAAAGTCAAAGGTGTCCCCCGAGCCGACTGCGGTGCTGCCATTGTTGTTCCAGTCCGGCAGCAACTCTCCGGCCTCGATGATCTGGTCGCCATCGGTGTCGGCAAGGGTGCCGTTGGCGCCGGTAAGGCCGGCGGCCGGAATGCCAAAACCGTCGACATCCCCCACAAACTCGGTGACCGCGCGCGCTGCGGGCGGGGCCATGGTCGCGCTCACTGTGACCAGCGCAAAGAGCATGATGATGGTGGGGCTTCTGCGAGTCATGCATACCCCTCTCTATATAAGTTGGCGGCTGCTCTCAAGAGTTACTTTGCACATAGCCTAGCGTGGGAACGTGCGAGAACGCGAAGAGAAGCCCTGCGATCCGCGGTGTTTTCTTGTGAACCCTGCTAACCCCAATGTGACATTGCCATGCCAGACAGAAGCTGAGCCATCGATGCTAGTCTCAACCCTCTCGGAGACTCAAGATGCGCCGTTCGGCAGTTCGTTCACTCACTCTCATCGTAGGCCTGCTCTGCGCCCTCGGATCGAGGGTGGAGATCGCACAGGCGCAAGACACAGGGGCCGAGGAGCAGCCGGTGGCGGCGCCAGCGAGCGGCGAGAGCCTCGCCCTGGAGGCCGCCCAGGTACAGGAAAGACACTGCGCTCGTGCCTACGGAAGAGACATGACTCGGGCCTTGCAGTCCATCGCGGAGGTCGCCGGAGTGTGGGCGCGGGTCAGTGAGCAGTATGAGAAGAGCGGCGAGAGCTATCTGCTCTACTGGCGCGGTGTGCTGGCCCAGTGCATGGATCAGGAAGAGAAGGGGCTGATTGACTTCAAGGCCTTTGTCTCCAGGTCGGGTAGCTCCAGCCTGTGGGCGGCGCTGGTCAGGGATGCTGACCGTCGTATCCGACAACTCGAGCGCAAGACGGCAGGCGGTGGTCGTCGCTCGAAGCCTGTACCTGGCAATCCCAGGATCGGGGCCGGTCTTGCGCTTGGCGCCTCGTTGGCAGCGGGCAGCGCGGTCAGCGCAGCGCTGGCCGGCGTCCGCTGGAATGAAGCGCTACTTGAGGCAGAGATCATCTATGGCGGCGAGGTCGCGGACCTCGCGAACAGTGATCCGTTTAAGGACGGAACCACCTACTCCCAGCAGGGCATCGCTCTTGGTATCGCAGCCGTCGCCATGGGAACCGGCTCTCTTGTGTCCTTCATTGTGGCAGCGAGCTCGGCCAGGGATGCGCGCGCGGCCCATGCCCCGCCCCTGGTGGTGCCCACACCGACAGGCGCGGTCGTAACCTGGGAGGCTCGCTGGTGAGGAAGTCAGTCACGATCCTTATTGCAGGGTTGCTGGCGCTGCTCTTTGGCAGTTGCCAGTGGTTGAGGGCATCGGACGTTCAGTGCACCGTGGGGGGGGATTCCTCGTGTGCGGGAGTGGGGTTTTGTAATCCCATCCCCCGTGAAGACGGCGAGCACTACTGTAACGGACAAGAGGAGAATCTCGACTGGCCTCCCGGCGGAGACGACGACGACTCTGTGGGTGATGACGACGACTCCGCTGGTGATGACGACGACACCGCTGGTGATGACGACG
>CAZEIY010000258.1:0-4258 GCA_964512375.1 uncultured Rickettsiales bacterium
TACACCTTTGCAGGCTCGTCTCCTCTGCCCTGGCCTGCAGGAACGACGAAGTGGAAACTGCCCTCGCGCTGGCACAAACACAGCCACGGGCCCGTCGACATGTTTGTGCTCGACACCAGCGAGATCTTCTTTGACGGGCTCTACATTCCATTTCTGACCGCCGACTTCGGCGACCTCGTCGATGATCAGGAGTCATGGTTCCAAGGCGCACTCTCATCCTCTACCGCTACCTGGAAGATTGCCTACGGGCACCATCCGTATCTATCCAACGGACCGCACGGCAACGCTGGATCATACGACGGGGCCGGCGTAATCCCCTATGCAAACGGAGGAGAGATCGAAGACTTCGTCAACGCCCACGTGTGCGGCAACATCGACCTCTACCTCAGTGGACACGACCACAGCCGCCAGTGGCTCACCGATACCTGCAATGGCACCGCCTTCATGGTCTCAGGTGCCGGGGCCAAGACAACCGATTTCGAGGGCAGCAACCCCACCTACTGGCAGGACGACACCACCGAAGGATTTACCTGGTTCGAGATCATCGGCAACACCATGACGGTGCAGTGGTGGGACAAGAACGGGGTCATGAACTACGACGGGGTCATCACCAAGTAGCTCATCGCTTCTGCTACGCTCGCGGCCATGTACGGACGTGTGCTGATAGCCAACCGCGGAGAGATCGCCCGGCGGGTAATTCGTGCCTGCACCGAACTCGGCATCGAGTCGGTCGCCGTACACTCTGAGCCCGATGTCGATGCTCCTTTCGTGCGTGAAGCTGACCACGCCGTGTGCATTGGCCCTGCAAAGGCTGCGGAGTCCTACCTCAATATCGCTGCGATTCTCGAGGCGGCCGAGCGCACCCATAGCCAGGCCATACATCCCGGCTACGGATTTCTGTCGGAAAATGCGCTCTTTGCCCAGATGGTCCTGCAGGCCAGACTCGGCTGGATCGGCCCGCCCCCGTCGGTGATTCGCACCATGGGCGAGAAGAGCTCGGCGAAAGCTGCAGCGCAGGAGGCAGGACTGCCCGTCGTGCCCGGCTCGCACGGCCTGCTTGCGAGCCTCGATGAGGCCCTAAGCCTGGCTGACGACATGAGCTATCCCGTGCTGCTCAAGGCCGACGCCGGTGGCGGTGGCCGGGGCATGCGCAAGGCAGGAAACCCCGCCGAGCTACGCCAGGGCTGGGACGAAGCGCGCCGAGAGGCAGCCTCAGCCTTTGGCAACGACGCCATGTACCTGGAAAAATTCCTCGGTAATGCACGACACATCGAGTTTCAGGTCCTTGCGGACCGCTGGGGTAACGCCGTGCACCTGTTCGAGCGTGAGTGCAGCATCCAACGCCGTCACCAGAAGCTCTTGGAAGAGGCTCCATCGACCGCGCTCAGCCCGAAGCGCCGCGCCCAGATGGGTGCGTTGGTGGCACGCGCAGCACAGGACCTGGGCTACGAGGGCGCCGGAACGGTGGAATTCCTGCTCGATTCTGCCAGCTCTGAGCTGTACTTCATCGAGATGAACACACGACTGCAGGTTGAGCACCCAGTCACCGAGATGATCACCGGCATTGACCTGGTGCAGGCGCAGATCCGCATCGCTGCCGGCGAGAAGCTCTGGTTCGGCCAGGACGACATCAGCCTTGATGGCCACGCCATCGAGCTGCGACTGAACGCCGAAGACCCTGATGACGACTTCCGGCCCAGTCCCGGTGCCATTGAGCGATTCCATGTGCCCGAACCCAGCAACGGCGGACGGCTGCGTATCGACGCGGCCGTCGACGAGGGCAGCGCTGTCTCGCCGTACTACGACTCCATGATCGCCAAGATCATCGGCTGGGGAGCTGACCGAAAGACAGCGATTGCGACCTGTAGCGAAGCCCTCTCAGGAATGGAACTGCGGGGCGTACCCACCACTGCATCGCTGCACCGCGATGTCCTCGCCGATGCTGACTTTGCCGCCGGCATCCTCCAGGTGGGCATCATTCCCGGACGCCCCGATCTCAGCGAGGTGGCTGCCACCACCGAGGAGTCCTGACATGGCCAAGGTCCTGCTCTCGCCCATCGGACAAGCACGCGAGAGGGTGCTCGACGAGGCCACCTGGGAACGCCAACGCACCGCCATGCAGACACGTGAAGAACGGGTCAACAAGGCACGAGCCGAGGTACGTGACGGCTGGGGAGAGCGAGGGCGAGAGCGTGTACACCGCAAGGGCAAGCTGAATACCTGGGAACGCCTCGATCTGCTGCGTGATGAGGGGGCGCCCCTATTGGCTGTCGGAACCCTGGTCAACTACGGCGAGACCTACGGCGAAAAGGCCAAGACCTCACCCGGCGCCGGCGTCGTCACCGCCTTCACCAAGGTCGAAGGCCGCTGGGCAGTGGTCATCGCAAACGACAACACCGTCGCTAATGGCTCGTGGTGGCCGCGCACGCCCGAGAAGATCCAGCGTGCCCAGGAAATGGCACGCCGCATGCGCCTGCCAGTGCTCTACCTGGTCGACTGCTCGGGGCTGTTCCTACCCGAGCAGGCCAAGACCTTTCCAGGATCGCGCGGCGCCGGGCACATCTTCAAGATGAACTCGCTGCTCTCCGATCAGGGCATTCCTCAGGTCGCTGGTGTTTTTGGTGACTGCATCGCCGGCGGCGGCTACATGCCGATCATCAGCGACAAGGTCTACATGACCGAACAGGCCTACATGGTCATCGCAGGTGCAGCCCTCATCAAGGGTGCCAAGAGTCAGGCCATGACCAGCCACTCCATCGGAGGTCCCGACGTACACGTGGGGGTGTCCGGCTGCGCTGACTTTCGAGTTCCCGACGACGAGCACTGCGTTGCCGCGATCCGCCGCGAGATGTCGGCGCTACCCAGCTCAGCCGTACCGTACTACCGCTTCGGCCTCGAAGCCGCCGAGCCGCGCTTCCCTACCTCCGAGCTCACCGGACTACTACCAGCCGATCACCGAGTCTCCTACGACATGCACGAGGTCATCGCCAGATTGGTCGACGACTCCTTGTTCTGGGAATTCATGCCCGAGACCGGCTGCGAGGTGATCACCGGCGTCGCACGAATCAGTGGCCTGTATGTAGGCATCCTCGCCAATCGAAGCGGACTCATCGACGACCCCGACAAGACCGGCACCAGCAAGCCAGGGGGCATCTTGTATCGACGTGGCATCGCCAAGCTGGCCGCGTTCAGCCGGGCCTGCAACGACGACGGTATTCCCCTCTTGTGGCTGCAGGATGTCTCTGGCTTTGACATTGGCCCCGAGGCCGAGCTCCATGGCCTGCTCGGCTACGGTAGTTCACTGATCTACACCAACTCCACCAACACGGCGCCGATGGCGACCGTGCTGCTACGCAAGGCGAGCGGAGCCGGCTACTACGCTCTAGCGGGCCTCCCCTTCGATCCAGTGATGCAGTTGAGTACTCCGGTCACGCGCCTCTCTGTCATGGAAGGAAGGACGCTGGCAATCGGTGCTTTCAATGCTCGCCTCGATGAGAACTTCGAGATCCTCAGCGATGACCCCGATGAGCGGGCTGAGATCGAAGCGAGAATGGCGGCGGTCGAGGAACGCATCGAAGGCGACATGGACCCATTGGCTTCAGCGAGACAGATGGACACAGACGAAGTGGTCCTGGTCAGCGAGCTAAGAGGCCGCCTCGTCGCATGGGCGGAGATGAGCTACCAGAGTCTGGGATACAGACGAATCAAGAACCCACGAATTTGGAGTCTTCACGACCTGCACGCGCTCACCGAAGGCATCAGCGGAAGCCGAATTGCGCAGGCCATCGATGAAGGCGCGAGCCCGGACGCAGACCCTGCAGGTGCTGATGAGCCCGCCTCGGGGCAACTACGCGAAGGGGAGAGCGAGCTCATCTGCAGCCCCATCGACGGCATCTTCTACGCACGACCCGAGCCCGGCGTGCCTCCGTTCGTCGACGTTGGTGACCGCATCACTCCCGGCCAGGTCATCGGACTCGTCGAGGTCATGAAGACCTTCAACCCGATTCGCTGGCGGACAGATGGCAAAGACTCAGCAGTAGTGGCCCGAATCGAGGTCAGCGACCAGCAGGAACTGAGGTCAGGTCAGGTCCTGCTGGCCCTCAAGGACAACGAATAGACCGAGAGCAGCGGACCACACTCAGTCTGCCGATGAGTCGTCATCATCCGCAGCGGATGAGTCGTCATCGTCTGCAGCGGATGAATCGTCATCGTCTGCAGCGGATGAATCGTCATCGTCTGCAGCAGATGAGTCGTCATC
>CAZEIY010000258.1:4358-6274 GCA_964512375.1 uncultured Rickettsiales bacterium
TCGTCATCGTCTGCAGCAGATGAGTCGTCATCATCGCCTCCGACCGCGGAGTCATCGTCATCTCCGATCGCAGAGTCGTCGTCGTCCGCTGGTGGCTCGCACGCCTGAGCGCTGAGCAGCGCAAGTAGCAGCAGCAACAAGATCATTGGATTGCGTGTCATGGGATTTCCTTTCTCATGGTTTCTCGTTGCAGACATTGAAGCTCAAGTTCCTGGCAGATCCTCGGGCCGCGTACGTCCCGTGCACGCATGGCTACGACCATGCAGTGTCGCGCACGGGCAGCGAAGGGCCCCGAACTCTGCAAACCCGCGCAATTCCAGCTAATCTCGGTCAACAATGGCGCATCTTCTGGCGATCAGCGGCTACCACTTCGGCGTCTCGTATGAGATCTCCGGAACAACGACCATAGGTCGAGCCTCAAACTGCACGATCCAACTCCTCGACGAGAAGGTGAGTCGTACCCACTCGATCCTGAGGCAGTTGGACTCGGACTTTCAGGTCGAAGATGCGGGCTCCTCGAATGGAACGGGTGTCAACGGCGAGCGCCTGAGCACCCCCACAGTGCTCCGACCAGGGGACGAGATCGGCATCGGCGTCAACCGCCTGCTCTACAACCCAGAGATGGCAATCCTACGAGACACCTGTGGGCTCGGCTCCGCAATCCTCGCCACGCGGGCCGGCTATGCAGACTCGATTCCCCCCTCAGGCGCAGCCCCGGAGGAACCACTTCCCGAAGATGGCATCGAGCCCCTGCTCGCTCGCCTGGCCCTGGAAGCCAGCGATCCTGATGAAAAGGGGAGGCCCGCAGCGCTACTAGGAGCTCTGGTCGACGCGCTCGGCGGCAACGAGGGTTGCCTCCTGCGCAACTCCAGCCATAGCGACCTACCGACTTCGGTGGTCTCCCATCCCCCCGGCGCACAGGTCACCTTGCCCCGTGAGCTGGTGGAGTCCGTGCTCGAAGATGGGTCGACCGTCACCACGGGCAGCTTTCTGCTCCGTTTTGTCGTACCCGATGGCGAGCGAGCAAGCATGCATGCCGAGGCGGGATCCTCTGTTGCTATCCCGATCCGCTTCGGAGACAACACGACAGGGATCGTCTACGTCGCCGTACCTCGCCAACAAGCGCTTCGCGGCATCGAGACAACGGCGCTTGAGTCCGTAGTCTCGCTGTCCTTCGGGCCCCTGCTCGATGGTGACCCACTGTTGCTTCGCAACGGAAGCCAGATCAGCTCAGGCGAGACTCCGGTCGCACGAAGCCCCGCCATGCAGCAGGCTATGGCGACCGTGGGCAGATACTGCCCGAGCGACCGCCCCGTGCTGTTGGTTGGCGAGCCGGGTACTGGAAAGGCCTTTACCGCACACCAGATCCACCTACGTGGCCCACGCTCGAAGGGGCCCTTCGTGTCCATCCACGCAAGCAGCCTCCCCTCGGGCGGCGAGGAGAGCCTGCTGTTCGGCTATGAACGAGGGGCGTTCAGCGGCGCATCAGAACGTCACATCGGCTTCCTTGAGCAGGCGACCGGTGGCACCCTGCTCATCGACGAAATCGTCCAGCTCAATCCAACGCTGCAGGTACGGCTACTTCGTGCACTGCAGGAAGAACGTATTCATCGCCTGGGCGCCACCAGAGCAGTGCGGCTGGACTTCCGCTTCATCGCTGGAACGGAGAGAGATCTACAAGCCGCGAGCCGCGACGGTAGCTTTCACCCAGAACTGTACCGAATGCTAAGCCACTCGATAGTAAACCTGCCCGCACTACGAGCCCGCCAGCCCGATATTGAGCCACTGGCGAAGCGCTTCATGGCGAGGTTCAGCGCGAGAACCGGTGCACGCATAACGGGCTTCACAAGCGAAGCCCTACAGGCGCTCGAGGACCATAGCTGGTCAAGGAACGTGCGCGATCTGCAGGATCTGGT
>CAZEIY010000259.1:0-6265 GCA_964512375.1 uncultured Rickettsiales bacterium
ATCAGCGAGGCTGGGCGCCAGGTGCTGCAGCTTCTCGCCGAGCACCTCGAGGGCGTCGAGCGAAGTGGGTGGCAGGCAGGGTTCAGAGGGCGTCTCGTCGCATGGACTGGCGAGGAGTCCACCCGTCTCGGCCCGAAAGTAGACCTCATCATCTAGGTTCCAGACCACAGGAGAGCCTGCTGGTAGCTCAGCATCCAAGACGGCCAGGTGCCGACGAAGCGGCTCAAGCGCGAGAGGCGCACCCAGGGCCTCACCCAACGACGCTGACCAGGCTCCGGCAGCAATGACTACCCGTGGAGCTCTCAGCTCACTTCCGTCGTCCAGAAGCGCTCCGCAAGCCTGCTGATTCTCGACGAGGATCCGCTCGACGTTACAGCTCGTCGTGATCCGGCCGCCTCCGGCCCGCACCGCTCGGGCCAGGGCCTCAGTGACTGCATGGATGTCAATGACCCCATCACCATCCACCCACAGACCGCACCGCGCCGAGCCACGACCAAGCACAGGGGCAAGACGCCGTAGTCCATCGTGGTCAACAAGCCTGTAGGCGACCGCCGAAGCCTCAGCCTGAGCAGCGGCCTCCGCAACCAACTCAGTGCCCGCGGCAACATAAAGTCCGCCACAACGTTCCAGCCAACCATCAAGCCCACCCGGACCTTCGTCCAACAGCTCAGCACTGCGCCTAGCCAACGCGACCCCCACCGCATCCTCGGTGATCTGGCGGAAGATCGCTGCGTTACGCCCTGAGGAGTGACTGGCAAGAGCCGGCTCGCGCTCAAGCAGGTGAACCCCCGTCCAACCACGCCGAGTCAGGTGGAAGGCAGCGGCAAGTCCAGCGATTCCGCCGCCAACAATGAGCACATCACCCTGCTGCTCGGAATCCACTCTGAGGCACCCTTTCGACGTCTGAGTCGAGCTACGAGCAAAAGACCGCAGCGACGAGGGGGCGCATCCTAACTCAACTGGTCTAGTCTGAAACACATGGGGAGGCTCTCTTCGATCGTTATCATCGTTCTGCTGTTCACATCCGGCTGCGAAGAGCCGGGCGAACAGCTGCCACCGACACCGGAAGGCTACCGCCTTGAGTTAGGAGACATGGTTCTCTGCTCCGACCCCACTCCCACAGGTGAGCTTCTTCCCTACCACGAGGTCAGCAGCGAGGCGGGCCTTGCCTACTCCCCGGCAACTCCCACCTGGGACCAGATTCAAAACGGCTACAACTCACTCGACGTCGAGTTCAATGGTGGCATCGCAGCGACGGATCTGAATGGAGACTCTGCGCTCGATCTTGTGCTCATTGACCACGACTCTCCGCCACGCATTTTCTTCGGCGACGGCGCGGGCAGCTTCACTGAAAGCGCTGCGGCGACAGTAGGGATCGAAGCCAGTGGTGCCTACCTGATAGGGATTTCGGCAGCTGACATCGACGGGGATGACCGCGCGGAATTGCTGCTGCTCAGCAACGGCCCCAACCTGCTGTTCGCAAACGGAGGCGACGGCACATTCACGGACCGAAGTGCGGAGCTTGGGCTCTCCGGCCCTGACCGACGCTCCCTTAGCGCTGCCTGGGCTGACCCCGATCGGGACGGCGACCTCGACGTGATCATCGTCAACCACGGCCTCGGCAGCATGGGGCCCGGAGACGAATACCCACCCCAGGCAGACCAACTCTTCATCCAAGACGCCGGTGCCTTCGCCGATCGCATCGAGTTGCTCTATCCCGATCCCGCATGGGATGGCTACGGCTTTGCCGCTGGATGGTTCGATGCCGACGCCGACGGCCTTCAAGACCTTTATGTAGTCAACGACCTGGCTACCGATGGCGAGAGCAACCCACCCAATTTCTTTGCTCGCAACACCAGCGAGTCCGGCGCATCGGAACCCAGCTTCTCGAGGCCCGCAGCGAGTCACCTGGACCAGTCCATGATGGCCATGGGGCTGGCTGTAGGTGACATGGACACAGACGGCGATCTGGACATTCACGTCAGCAACGCTGGCCGCACATTCCTGGCCAGCAACGAAGCTGAGCTCTCATTCATCGACGAGTCTCTCTCCCTGGCAGGCCTGAGCGAGAGCCCGCGCGGCGACATCTCATGGAGTACCGAGTTCTTCGACTACGACAACGACGGCAAGCTGGAACTGTTCTGCTCCTTCGGGCACATGCCGAGCAAGGCTGGAAGGGGCCCCAACGAGACCGAAAACACGGTCGACCAACACGACGCGCTGTGGGCACGCAGCAACGACGGCAACTTCGAGGACATAGCAGCGGACCTGGGAATCGACTCGCCGCTTCGTACTCGTACCGTGGTCGCGGCAGACTTCGACGGCAATGGCTTCCTCGACCTGGTGACCTGGGCGCTGTCCGAAGGCCCGCGGCTGTACCGTGCAGGCTGCAACGACAACGCATGGCTCATCGTCGAACTCGACCTGTCGGGCACCCTCAACCGAGATGCTATTGGCGCGCGAATCGAGGCCTGGGACGGTGAAGAGCTGATCTCGATCCGGGAGATGGTTGCGGGCTCCACGGGTTCCCTGAGCAGCGGCCCTGCGCAGGTGCACCTGGGGCTCGGACAACGCGAGTCCGTCGAGCTGCGCATCCGATGGCCTCAAGGTGAGCAGAGCGTCCATCCGCAGATCCCGACCCGGCGCAAGCTACGGATCGTTCGGGAGCACTCGGGATGACCAGATCATCCAAGGTCGTTGCCGCACGACTTCTGCTGATATTGACTCTCTTTGCGAGCCTGGGCTGCGAGGGCTCGGAATCTTCGACTGAAGCAGCGAGCACCATCGACCAGCTCCCTCTACCGTCCTGCGCGAACCCCGTTGGCTTACCCGGCGCGTTCCTGGATGGCATGCCAGATTCCGGTCTGGACTTTATCCACTCCAGCGGTGACCCACTCGACGAGCACAGTCGCATCGCTGTCCACGCAGGCGAACTAAGCGCCGGTGTGGTCGCTGCCGATCTCGATGCAGACGGCTTCGTCGATCTCTTCCTCCCCCAACTCAGTGGCGCGAATGGCTTGTACTGGGGACACGGCGACGGCTCCTATTCTGCTGCGCCCCCAGGACATGGAGCCGAGTTGATTGACGCCGCCTGTCAGGGCGCGAGCGTCGCCGACTACGATGGCGACGGACTCCCCGACCTGCTCGTGCTGGGCAGAGAAGTACTGACTCTGCTGCACAACAACGGAGACCGGAGCTTTCGGGATGTGAGCTCAGCAGCGGGTCTCACCCCGGCCGAGGGAACCAGCGCGACGAGTGCCTGGGCCGACTTCGACGACGACGGCGACCTGGACCTCGCTGTCGGCAACTACGGTGGCGAGCCTATATCGAGCGGTGCAAATCCCACATCAAACACGTTGTGGCGCAACGATCAAGGGCACTTCACCGAGTTCGGGCAGTCTCTGCGAGAAGCAGTCGAAGGGCCCGGGGCGACGCTCCACATGCTGTGGCGCGACTTCGACGACGATGGAGACCCCGACCTCCTCATCCTGAATGATCGTGGCGCTGTCATGCCGCCCTCCGTCCTCCTCGAGAACCTTGGAGAAGACGGAGGCCAGTGGAACTTCCAGGATCGACTCCTCACATCAGGCACGGGACGCCTGGAGCAGCCCATGGGGGCATCGGTTGTCGATCTCGACCGCGATGGCGAGAGAGACCTGTGGGTCAGCAACATTGGCAGGATGCAGGCGTTCAGCGGCAACGGCCCGTGGCAATGGATCGACCGAAGCGCCATCTGGACCAACAACCTGACCAGCTTCGAAGACGCCGTCTCCTGGGCGGTCGTTGACATCGATCTGGCGGGTACGGGTGATCCCTCAATCATGGCCACCTACGGCCCGCTTCTAGGCGAATCCGAATCCCTGGATGAACAGGAGTGGCTCCATCAGCCCGATCGCTTCCTTACCCCTGAATGGGACCTCTCAGGCACGCTCCGCTTCGTCGCTACCGACGAGGTGTTTCCGGTAGAGATGACTGGCAACTCCCGTGGAGTCGCCCGCGCCGATCTGAACGACGATGGAGTACCCGATCTTTTGATTGGCCGCATCGATGGTACCCCGCAGCTACTGCTCGGACGGTGTACAGAATCGCAGCGGCTCGCCGTCAAGCTGCACGCGCCAGGAACCAGCAACCCCTTCGCCATTGGCGCCCGAGTCACAGTAAGCGCAGGTGACCGCAGCCAGACACGCGAGGTGAGTGCCGATGGCCCCGGGCCATTTAGCGCCAGTGACCCTCAATTGCTGTTTGGGCTGGGAAGCGCAACACAGCTGGACACACTGGAGATCCGCTGGCCTGGGGGCCGAACCGAGATCTTCAATGACCTCTGCAGTCACTGCACGATTCGCATTGAAGCGCCTGCTCCCTAGACGGGCCTCGCGCCTTCGCCCCGTACCAGCTTTACGATAAGGTGTGCCTATGCGCTCCTTCCGCTTCGTCTCTCTAGCTGTTCTTCTGACTCTCCTATTCGCCTGTACGGCAGGCACGCAGAACGGAGGAGCCGAGGGAACCTCTGCAGACGAGCCCGAAGATGCAAAGACGTTCTTGGAGTTTGTGATCATCGAATCACGCATCCAGTGCCTTGAGAGTGTCCTTGGCGAGGCTGGCGAGCAATTCAAGAAGGCGAGAGCGGCTGTCCTCAAGCACCATGAGGTCGATACGACCTGGCTGAACGACCGCCGCAAGCTCGCCAAGGCGGACCTGCAGAAAGCGAGCAAGGCCAAGGCGCTGTTCGAAGAAGCGAGAAACAGCGTGTGCCCGGGGGGCCGGCCCGATGCCGAGCTCAGCGAGATCGTCGGGGGGATGCCTGCAGCACCACCCGAGGCGGAGAACGCCGCGCCCTGAGCCAGGCGCTCTGTCATGCCCCAGCGCCCCACCCTTCACCTCGCTGTCCTCGTCCTCGCGCTCGGACTGGCTGCGGGTAGCGCCTGCTGGCTGGTCAGCGCGGACGACTGGGTGCCCGCTGGTCCCTTCGCCGAAGAACCTGGCAAGGGACAGGGATCGGACACGGACCCCCCCAGGCCGTGGGCGATGTCCGCAGCGGTGAGCCGCGAGCGCGGCAGCTTCCCGCACTGGGACCCATTCCTTAACTTCGGCACCCCGCTATTCAGTGAACCAGAGTCCTTCCTGACGCATCCCGCCTACGCCGCTGTGGCACCTGTCTACGGGATGCGGGCCGGTATGAACGCCGTCTACGCCTGCAACTGTTTCTTGCTCCTACTGGGCCTCGCCTGGCTGGGCAATCGACTTCGCATTCCGTTCCCCCTCGCCATGGCAAGCGCCCTGTTTCTGCTCGGCAGCGACGAGTGGTTCACCCGCCTTGGCAGCGGCCACCCGATGGTCTTGGGGATCTGCCTTTGGCCCGCCGCCGCCGCCGCCACCCTGTCTGCCATGGACCCCCTCATCGAACGCTGGGAGAAGCGGGTCCTGCTCGCGTCGGTGGCGGGCATTGCCCTGGGCATCGCCGGTCTGACCGGCGCTCACTACCCGCTCTCGTACGGCATGCTGATGGTGGTGCTGCTCACCTGGGCGAGCGTCGCATCGCCGCGCATCCTCGCTCTGGTCGTCGGGGTCTGCTGCATCCCCCTGCTCGTACGCGGCGGACCCGAGTGGGGACGCTACCTCCTGGATCTCGTCGCATGGACCGCCGTAATCGTGGCAGTGACTCGCGCCGGCCGCTGGCGCGACCAGCTGTCCACTCTCATCGGAGTCGGCCTCGGGCTGCTTGGCACGGCAGGCTTCTTCCTGGTCTCGGCAGCAGAGCGCGCCAGTCAGCTCGGTCGCCTGACCGTCAAGGTCTTCCACCCCCCGAGCTGGAACACGATGCCCCTGGAACACCTGGTACAGAATGGAGGCGACCTGGAGAGCTATCTCAGCTTCGGGCACCCCGCCGTCTGGGTCGCGCTCCTGGCAGGTCTGGCGCTGTGTGCTCTGCGCTCTCCAGCGCTGGCTGCGGTATCGACCATGATGCTGGCGCTGGCCTGGAGTCTGGGCCTTCCGTTGCGCCCATGGGAGCTGGTCTCGGCAGTACCAGGTATGGCAGCCGCTGATCTACAGATGCGCATGCAGTGGATCGTTCTACTGATGGCTCCCCTCGGCCTGGCCGCGGGCTTCGCAGCGGTAGCTGAGCGCGTCGGCGGGCAACGCACCTCATGGATTACCTGCACCCTCGCCGCTGTCGCCATCGCCTGGCTCGGCGCCGACAGCTACCAACTCCCCGCCGAAGTAGAAGAAGGGCAGATACCCATTGAGGATTTTCCTGAAGATCCCG